>VGSH01000051.1 GCA_016875025.1 Deltaproteobacteria bacterium | reverse complement strand
TGCAGGACGGCTGCTTGTCCGGACCGAACTCGCGGTCGCGAAGCCCCATACTGTTGTTGAGGTATTCACGCCTGCCCCATTCCTGCTGCTCGGCGATCAACTGCTCATACCACGGGGCACTGTAGGGAAGGAACAGCCTGACAATCGCTTCGCAGCCTGCGAGCGCAACGGCAAAGGCCAGCATGGCAATCACGGCGTTCTTCAGCATACCGCACTTCTTTCCTTCGCCGCGCCGGGTTTCATTGTAACCGGTACAGCCTGTTATGGCCGTGTTCCGCGACCAAAACATAATTTTTTGTGAGCGAGTCCAACACATCTTCGCCCATAAATTTATTTTCATAGGAGGTCAGAAAGTAGGCTTCAGATCCTTTGATCCGACCGGCGTGCCGGGGGTCGAACAGGTTCTGAAAGCGCTTGCCGCTCAACAGCATCAGCTGCGGGCATTGGAGCCAGCCGTACGCATACATCTTTTTTTCGTCAATGTCACGGATCTCATCCGTCATCAGCAACAGGTCCCTGCGCATATCGCCGCGCAGCGTGGCCCGGAGAGCCTCGGCGGAAAATCGCGGAAGCGAAAAAACAACAACCGCGATGAGCATCATAAGCAGCACTCTGTGTCTGTGTCCAGCCAGCGAAGGCAGAAATGCGCACAGGCCCAGGATAAAAACCACCTCCGACATGAAAAAATAGCGCAGCCAGCCGTAAAACGGCATAGTCAGATACCATACAAGCATCACGAGCGAAAAGAAAAAAAGATAGAAGGCAAAGTGCCCCCTGGCATACACCAGCATTGCAACAAGTGTTGCAGCATACAACAACAGGCACAGCCAGCTGCCGCCAAAAATATACTGAAGGTCTTCGGCTTTGCCTTTAGTCTTATCAAAAAAATCAGCCAGTCCGGCGCGGGTCGGATTTTTATACAGGTCGACAGCCTGACCGAAGCCGTATTGAAGCAGATGATCGGCCCGCTCTGCCCTGGCCGCCTGTAATACTTTGGCGCCGGCCGGGTCCAGCACAAGGGCCGGCACTACGGTTGAATAGAGGAAATGAGGCGCAAACATCAGCAGCACATACGGAACCACGGTGATACATTTTTTTAAACACTGACCATAGTCACGCGCCCGCAGGTACGGCCAAACGCAGCGTATGAGAATATACAATCCGGCAGCCGGGACAAGCGCTATAATTATATTGGTTTTTGCGTCAAGGGCGAAACCAAGCAGCAGGAATCCCGCAAACAATCGTGCGCGATGCAGAAAATAGAACCCCGCACAGACGAGAAAAGCCGCCACCACCTCGCCCAAAGGATCAAGAACGATGCAGGCATTCTCGCCCCACAGATATCCGGTATAAAATATCCAGAACAGAAAAATCCCCAAAGACAGCATCCGCTCTACAGGCCTTCTGTGAACATAAAAAACCAGAAACAGCAGAAAGGCGGCATACAATCCGATGAGTACATGCACGGCGGAGAAATAATCACATGTGCCGGTAATTTTCCAGAGCAGGAAAGCAGGCACATACAGCTCCGGGCCCGTGCTGATAACCGGATCAAAGGGTATGGTTATGCCGTTATAGGTATACGCGAAGCCGGTGCCGTTGAACAGGCTCTGGTAGGAGAGCAGGTTGTATGAAGCGTCAAAATTAAGGCTGATTTTTGTTGAGGCAAACAGCAAAAAACCGATGAAAATAAATACCGCCCCTAAAAGGCAGGCGTTGAGAATTTTATCCCGCATCAGGCACCCTTTTTTTCTTCCTGCTGAAGATTGGCTGTCTGCCTGACAATATACAGCGGCCTGTTCTGACTTTCAGTATAAATTCTGCCGACATACTCACCCAGGATCGCTAAAAAAATCAGCTGCACGCTGCCGATGAAAAGCACGGTAATGATGGTAAAAGTCCAGCCGGAAATCACCTCTGCAGGATAAAAAAGCTTCCTGTACAATGCATACAGAATACCCAATACACTTAAAACAGCGACAAAGTATCCGAAAATGCCGGCAAGCTTCAACGGGATGTGGGAAAATGCCGTCAAGCCATCGATTGCAAATTTCAACATTTTGCCAAAGGGATACCCGGTGCTGCCATGACGTCTATCTGCGCGATCAAACAGGATACAGGTCTGCCGGAAGCCGACCCATGATGTCAGCCCCCTCATAAAGCGGGCATGCTCGCGCAGCCGTCTCATTTCAGAAACGACCTGTTTATCCATAAGCCTGAAATCACCGGTATCTTCAGGAATATCAATATTGGCGAGTTTTTTGAGAATCCGGTAAAAAATAAAGGCTGTCGCTTTTTTAAAGAAACCGTCCTGACGGGTTCTTCTTTTTGCGTATACGACGTCATAGCCCTCGCGCCATGCTGCAACCATCTCTGCGATGGTCTCCGGGGTATCCTGCAGATCGCTGTCCATGATAACTACCGCATCACCTAGCGCAAAGTCCAGGCCGGCCGTTATCGCTATCTGGTGGCCGAAATTTCTGGAGAAATCCACCAGCTTTACCCGGCTGTTGAGGCGGCTGAGCGCAACAATTTTTTCCAATGAATCATCGCTGCTGCCGTCATTTACGAAAATAATTTCATAGTCGCCTGTTTTTTCCAGAACCGCCCGGCTTCTCTGATACAGTTCCTCGATATTCTTACCTTCGTTGTAAATGGGAAGGATGAGGGAAATTAATGTGTCCATGGTTCGCCAAGTGCTGTTGGTTTTAGTTTGAAAAAGAAGCCGCCAGCTGACTGTTGAGCATGTTCATAAAAATTACATGCGCCAGAATACCACCGGCAAGCAGCGCCAGAATCATATAGTATTTTCTGCCACTGGTGCAACGGCACTCATGCACCCGGGCGGCAGTCAACACAGCCAGGGGTATGGTAATCCAGGCGAAAAACCGGTAATTGGCATTAATGAAAAACGGGTGCGAAAATCTGATAAACAGGCCGTGAACCAGCAGCACCAGCAGTACAAACCAGCTTACGGAACGTAGATCGCGGCGCCGGTAGGAAAGAGCGCACAGCAGGAGGACCTGAATCCACACTGTGATCCAGGCCCAGGTATCCGCGGCGGGCGCCTTCCTGCTGAAATTAAACTCTCCCAAAAGGGACGTGCTGAGGACTGAGGAAACGTAGGTGCCCTTGGTCCACCAGGATATCTCGGGAGACAATTCAACATGATAATTGCGATCAAACGCATACGGATGATCCCACTCCCCGTTGGTTATCGCCGGCGGTTTAAAGAAAAAAGCGGCGAAACCCGACTGCTGACCGATATGCCAGAAGGGCCACATGTCGGATGCTTCGGCATTATGCATCAGGTATTTTCCCGTATGCCTGAAGGTATGCATTTTCAAATACGGCACAATCATAAGGCTCCCCACGGCCAGCGGCAGCAGGATAAGCGCTGCCGTTCGCACGGTCACCGCCTTGATCGCAACCGCAGAGCAAAGAAACAGGCCAATGGCTCCAAGCAATAACACAATATTATATTTTGCGTACATCCCGAGCGCCGCCAGCACAAACAACAGAACGAGCAGGGAGCGCTTGCGGCTGAAATAAAAACCGACCGCCGCTGCAATTATTGCAGCGGCCAGGGCTGAAACCAGCGCGTCGTTGTTATAGGTTGTAAAAAGGTGAACAAAGGCGGGAATGCTCATACAATAAACAAGGCTCAACAACTGAGCCGGCTTCGGTATAGACCAATAGTTCATGATAACGTGACAGCAAACCAGGAATACTGCGCCATAGACAATAGAAAACAGCCGAACGTACAGTATGTGGTCGGGGGAATCCGGCCGAAGAAACTGATTGATAAGGTAATAAAGAGGGGGCTGATATGTCTGCCAGCCATGATACGGCGATGGCAGTTTTTTAAATTGATGGATAAGTTGACTGTACTGGACATGACCGCCGATATCGGGGGCAAAATGTTCCATATCAGGCAGGGTGAAGATAAAATTCAAGGAGAGCAAAACCCAGGCGAAGAGCAAAATCACTATAAAAATGCTGCCCCCCGATGCGGGCTGCCGGCTCTCAATTGCCTGCATAGCGTCCATGGTTCTTCCCTGCACACCCGGTCCTGAATGCCGGGGGCTGTCCGAAATTGCCTGCGTGGTACGCCCGGGCTTTACGGCCGGATACCGGTTGCGTACAAACAGAGTACCTACGCAATTTGAACATTTGCGCCATCGGCCTTGATTGAGCGCTGGGTCGCCTCAAGAACCCGCAGAACGCGCAAACCGGCCTCCCCGTCGGTAAGAGCCGGCCTGTTGGCCTCAACCGCTTCGGCGAATTCTTTCACCATCATGGCAAGCGCTTCACCATCGTCGACCCGCGGCGCATACATGTCGGCGGAGCGGTACGATACCAGCAGCCGGTTGCGCTTCTCTTCTTCGCCGTGCTTGACGATAATGCCCTTGTCATAGATTTTAATCGTCTCACCGGGCTCAAGATCGTCCCACACGAGCATTTTTTCACTGCCGCCGATGATCGTGCGGCGGATTTTTACCGGTGAGAGCCAGTTGAGGTGAAAATGGGCTATAAAGTCAGAGGAATACCGGAGCGTCACATAGGCTATGTTCTCGATACCGTTGCCCGTGTGTGCGATACCGTGGGCGCTGACTGATGCGGGCCGCCGGCCGACGAGAAAATCCAGGATTGACAGGTCGTGAGGGGCCAGATCCCAGATAACATTGACATCCTGCTGAAATAGCCCGAGGTTGATGCGGATGGAGTCAAAATACAATACATCGCCAAGGGCCCCTGAGTCGATTAGTTCCTTTGTTTTCCTGACGGCGCCGGTATAGCAGAAGGTGTGGTCGCACATCAGCTGCAGCCCGCGCTCATGAGCCAGGCGCACGAGTTCTTCGCCCTGCGCAACGCTTGAGGCCAGCGGTTTTTCAAGCAGGACATGCTTGCCGCTTTCGAGACAGGCCCTGGCAATTTCAAAATGCGCATTGACCGGCGTGGCGATCGCCACCGCGCTCACGCCCGGATCATTCAGTATATCAGTCAGGCCGGCTGCTTTCCTGACGGTCGGATACATCCGGGTCGCCCGGTCCATTTTCTGCGGATCCATGTCGTAGACCCACGCAAGCTCAGTCAGGGGGCATGCAACGAAATTACGGATCAGATTCGGACCCCAGTACCCGCAACCTACAACAGCAGTTTGTATCATTTCGGCACTCCTTTATATAGTTATTAAACCTGAAATCGGCAGACATACAGGGGCCGTCAGCAATTGATACTATGACAAGCTGATAGCGCAAAGCAACAAAATTTATTTAACTTTTTTTTCTACGCTGCACCCGATGCCGTACACCTGATCATAGCGTATCAGTCAAAATCACCCGCCCAGAGCCTTTATCCCCATCCCAGGTAGAGCGGGAGAAAAAGACATTTATCGACCACCTGCCTTTCATGGGTTGTTGAAGAAAGCACATATCCCTTTTCCACATGAGGGTTTTCGGCGAAGAAAACGTGAAGGCTCCTCATCCTGCCGGCAGAACCGCTTTTTACCTCAATGGGAATAATTTTTCCGTTTCTTGCAATGACGAAATCAACTTCCGCCGAGCTGCCTTTTTTTAACCTGCTCCAGTAATACAGCTTGTTATTTTCAGAGCCTCCCGCAGCAAGCAGCTCCTGCCCTACGAACTGCTCTGCAATGGCTCCCCGGTAAATGCCGGTCAAATCAGCCGCACTCAAACTTTCTTTTGGGTCAAGTCCGCATATGTGCTGCATAAGCCCGATATCAAGAAAAAGAGGTTTGAAAATTTTCGCATGCGCCCCGGCGCCGAGCGGGAGCCCTGATGCATGTGTCGAGTGAATCACATGAACCAGTAAAGCTTTTTCAAGAATTTTTAAAGATGTTTTTGTTACCTCAATTCTTCTGTCGCGATCCAAATGCGTGTATTTGATTTGCGATCCGACCTGTGCGGGGACCGTCGTCATTACATATTCAAGACTCTCTATGTGTGCCTTTGCATTATATTTTACCAGAGACTGCACGTATGATTGCAGTATGTCATCGTGGATTTTTTTTACTTCGGTCAGGGAACCTGTAGCAATAAATGCCTGGACAGCCTGGGGCATGCCTCCGACAATACAATACGCGCGGAGTTGTTCCATAATTGCCTGATGTGCGACATGCGGCACTGACTTTTCTTCAAACATTCCGGGAATATTTTCAGCAAGAATTTCTTTTCCTGCTGCCTGCAAAAATTCTTTAAATGTCATCGGCCGCATCCATTCGAAAGTAACCCGACCGACAGGGAAAGAAATGAAGTCCATTGCAAATTCAAGCAGTGACCCGGCCGCAAGCACATGCAGCCCGGGCATTTCCTCATAAAAATAGCGCAGGCTCATCAGCGCCCGCTCACAGGCCTGAATTTCATCAAAAAACAGAAGCGTCTTCCCGGGAACAATTCTGCTTTCAGTGTATATTTCAAGTTCCTGTACTATTTTATCCGGTTTTAAATCTTTTTGAAAAACAGAATGCACGGAGCGGTCTCTTTCGAAATCAAGCACAACACAATTAATGAAATTGTTTTTCCCAAATTCCTTGACCGTGTAGGTTTTGCCGACCTGCCGTGCCCCGCGGATAATCAAGGGTTTTCTTGATCCGGCATGCATCCAGCGCATTAAGTCGGCGTTGATATTTCTTTGCATAGTCATGTCCATTAACCCATCAATGTATTTATATGGGGATATTATTACATTAATAATGTAATTTTACAAGGATATTTTTCTATAATCACGCATCACGGGAGCGTGATTACGGCCCTACGATAGAACCTTATCAAGCTCCTGGAGGGCCATGCTTCTGCGTGGCCGTATAAAAAAATCATCCTTACAGAGACGCGCCGGGGCGCGCGTCGGTTTTTTTAGCGCATTTAACTAAATAGTATAGCCGGTTTGTCATTTCGAATCCCGCCTGTTGCGGGGTGAGAAATCTTACTGTCTTTTATGCTTGAGCCTAAGATCTCTCCCTTCGGGCGAGATGACAATAAAAAATAGGCTACAGAAAAAAGGTAAATGCTCCAGCAGGCTGTTGAAAAAGTCTTTTTATACAGGCAGTTCAAAAACGCACAGATGCAAGGCGTGCGAAATTATGAGGAATGAGGCATACTTTACCGTACGCCGCAGTGACGAATGATGAGCACAACGCAGCAGATGGGCGTTTTTCAACAGCCTGCTAGATTGATTTGATCGGATTCGGCCGCGACGGAGCACGGCCCTCTAAAAAAAAATACACCGCCAGGGGACCCGATGCCGTGCGCCTGATCATAGCGTATCAGTCAAAATCACCCGCCCAGAGCCTTTCGATAAAAATTCTCCACGGCAGAACAGTAATGCTGTCAACCGTGCGCGGGCGCTTCTCCAGACTGACAACTATATAGTTTTTCAAAAGAGCTTCTTCCTGCAGCGCCCGCAGTCCCTTGAGATCACGATTTCCGATTGTGTTTTTTGCCTTAATTTCAATAGCGGTCACACCGTTCAGAATAAAATCCACTTCAAAATTTGACTTCGACCTCCAGTAATGCAAATCTCCGTGGGACTGATAGTCGATGTATGACTTCAGCTCATGATACATATAGGTTTCAAACGCCTCCCCGAATTCGGGTGATTTCTCCTGCAGACGCGAGCGATGCTGAAGGTGCCTGACCACACCGACATCGAAAAAATAGAATTTCGATGTCAGAATCGGCTTGCGCTTTACCGTCTCCCGCCAGGCCGGAAGTTCCTCGGCTATGAGTGTATCCTGCAAAATTTTAAAATATTCCTGAACGGTACTTTTGGGGACCTGCGCATCGTTTGCTATCTGTGTATAATTGATAATCGTTCCGTTACACAGAGCGGCAACCTCGAGAAAACGGCTGAACGCGGGCACATTGCGTGTTAAGCCCTCGGCAGCAATTTCTTCTCTCAGATAATTTCCCGCATAAGCTTTGAGATCTTCCACCGGATCATCGGAAAAATAAATGGAGGGGATGAGACCATAGTTCAGGGCTTTCAGCAGATCAAACTCAGCCAACTCACTGAAAATAAAAGGATGCAGTGTCTGCGAACGCGCTCTGCCTCCCAGCAGGTTAATCCCTCCACGGCGAAGTTTTCTGGCGCTCGAGCCGGTCAACAGGAAATGGGTCCGGTATTTTTCAATCAGCAGATGCACTTCATCAAGCAGGGCCGGCAGTTTTTGAATTTCATCAATCACCACGATGCGATCCCGCTGAGATACTTCCTCGCGCAAGCGTGCCGGTCGCTGAGCAAGGCTCAGATATATATCGCTGTCCAGCAGATTGTATACTGCACAGTCTTTGAATGCATGCTCAATAAGCGCGGTTTTTCCTGTCTGGCGCGGCCCAAAAAAAAAACAGGATTTCCTCTCAATTAACGCCCTGATATCTAAAAGCCTTGGAACAAACATAGTGATACCTATACCATATTAAACCCGTCAGTTATCATGACAGATGCCGGAATACCTGTCAAATTATTTATAAGCCTGCCAGGGAAGATCAATGCAGTTCTACTTCACGGGCGTGCTGCTGCAATGATCTGTTTTGTAAGATGAAGTTCAGGATAAGCTGGTTCTTTGTGCGGTCAGCGGACACGCCACAAAATTCCGGATCAGATTCGGCCCCCGGTAGATGCATCCCCGAACCGCTGTCTTGAACATACCGGAGCTTCTTACCACAGTTATCACACAGAAAATCGTTACTCACGTAAAAAAACAACATTGAGCTGATACTATGACATGTCTCATGTTGAAATCAACACAAAAATTAAAACTTGCCTATTATCCATTATGTCTTTATACTTTTTAAACTAATTTAAACCATAAACTTGTCATGCCCTGCATGTAGATACAGTGTTATAAATGCAAAAACAAACGGTATTGTAGGCCTTCACCATGCTTCCCAGACCCATATCTGATGCAGGCTTTTATCATTTGGAAGCAGGCCCGGGATTCCCCAAAGGCCTCAAAGACAGCATGCCGGCCATCTTCTGGGCGATACCTTCGAAGATTCATTCAAATTCTTGCGATAATGCCATAACGATACTGCAAGGCTCCCCGGTTGCTGGACCACACACACACAAATTCATCCTGATTTCCATGGATTCTGACGGCAAGGCGCGTATTCATTTCGACATAGCAGGCACAATTGAGGGTATTCTCCTTGAGCACTATCACGATGGCTTACAGCCCACAATTGAGATGAGGCTCCCGTTCAACTATTCCCGAATTCCCCCATGGATCAAGGGTATTGCCCGATTTTTTCGCACGAGCAATATGGTGCATGAGCCTGCCGTTGATTTTCCCTCTGATAGGCATCCGGAAGTTGTGGACTGGTTGCGGAATGTTGCTGACTGGACTCAAGCACCATCAACAGTTAGAAGTCGCTCGTTCTCCTGGCCGAACGGCTGCAAGGCTGCCCTGACCATCAGCCATGATGTTGATACCGACTGGATATTCAACAATGCGGGCTGGATTGACCGAATTTGTGATCTTGAGGAACATTTCGGACTACAGGGCGCCTGGTATTGTGTTCCAGTGTATTCGCAGAGCAAAACAGCGATAGCCGGGATCGAACGGCTTGTCAGCCGCGGATGCGAAATCGGCTGCCATGGATATAATCATGATGCAAAATGGCCCTTGCTCAGCGGACAGCGTTTTGAAGACCGCGCAAAGGCCGTTCAAGTCTTTCGGGACCGCTGGAAGGTGCGCGGATTCCGCTCCGAATGGTTGTGGCGAACGCCGCCATTTCTTTTGACAATCGCCCGTTTGTTCGACTACGATACATCCGTTCCAACGGTGTCTTCGTTTTTCACAAGCGAATGCCGGAACGGCTGTGGGACATATTTCCCATATGTGACCCACGGCAATATGATCGAATTGCCGCTGACATTGCCGATGGATGATGATGTACATGCCAGCGGGCTCGGCCTTGAGGAATTCTGGCGACTACAGGTGGAACGTGCCATGCGGATTATCGACAGTGGTGGACTTGTGATGCTCTCCCTGCATGTCCAGCCGCATCAGGCAGCCAACAACGCCACACTTCAAGCTGTTGAAAAAGCTATTGGTGAGCTCGTTGCCGTACCGGGACTATGGATAGCACGACCGGACCGGATTGCTGATTGGGTTCGCAGCCAGCTGAGCATGGAACATACCGGGTGTACCCATGAATGTGATTAAACTCTCTACGCTCTTGCTATGCACCTTCATGCCGTCGCCCATACGGCTTGCAATCTGGCGCCTGCTGGGGTTTAAGGTCGGCCGGGGGTGCCATGTCGCGATGTTCAGCATTGTGGTCGCGGACACAATTGAACTTGGACACGGGTCGGTTATCGAAACCCTGACGCTTGTGTATCGACCCTCTTTATTTTGCATGGGGGAACGTTCCCGGATCGCGGGTTTTGTACGAATAATTGGGTATGGCGGAAGGGTTGAGCTCCGGCAGCAGAGCTTTATAGCCCTGGGCTGCCTTCTTGATATTTCAGCACATATCGAGCTGGGTGACCGCTCCCAAATCGGCCCTCGCTGCATTCTGTATTCTCACGGCGGCACCGGGTTGATTTATAACATGCGCTATCCTCACCGTATCGGCAAAATTACGATCGGCTCCGACTGCTGGTTAGGGATGAACTGTGTCGTGCACCCCGGTATCGTTATTGGCAACCGTGTCATCACGCTTCCCGGTATGGTTGTACGCTGCAATGTTCCCGATGATACTGCAATGATCGCTCCAGTGGCTGAACACCGACTGATTCCGACCAGCCGTCTTCTTATCGGCGTGACGGACGAGGTGCGCCGCAGCAAAATTGAGTCGATATTTTTCCATTTAGCCGGGGTTTCCCGGGGTGTCGTATCCGATCAGATTGATCCGCATATATGGCGGCTGTACTTTCCCGGCGGAAAGACACTGTATCTGCCGCGGACCGACGCTGCCCGGCTTGATGCTTCGAAACTTTCCTCCATGGATGATGCTGTCTGGACATTATTTGAAAGCGGCGTGATAAAGGGGGTGACGACTTTTTGTTTCGAAAAACTAACCGTATACGGCCCCTGGACACCGTTTGCAGAAAGGCTTGCCTCTTTTCTGCTTCGTGAAGGAGGCGCTCACTTCGTATTTCAAAGCACACCATCCCGTCACACACCCGCATCTAAGGATAGCCATGAAACTTGCTGAGGCGATGAGTCTTGTTAATACCTGCCGGCATCGCACTGGTGATCCTTTTACCGTATTCCTGGCATGCGGTTTCACCGTGCAGCATGCGGAGACCTTTCTTATCGCGCACCTTTCCCAGCGTATGGTCGATCGTAAAGTGTCTTTAACATCCGGTTTGTATGGCGACCTTGCTGGAAGTTTAGAGCGTTTTAAACATAACCAATCTGATGCCGCAGCGATTATTATCGAATGGGAGGATATTGATCCAAGACTGGGCTTTCGAAATGGGGATGCATGGGTTGCACGGCATATTGAAGATATTTTGACTACCGCCTTCCGGCAGCTTGAACGTTTGAGGGCGGGTATTGCGCGCGTTGCCGAATCTGTTCCCGTCGCAGTGATGCTGCCCACACTGCCGCTGCCGCCTTTTTTCACCGCACCTCTTGCCTGGTGTGATCGGGCGGTATTGAGTCTGCAGTCGCTCGTGTGCAGCTTTGCTGAAACTGTTGCGGTTTTGCCCGGCATACGCATTGTCAACCCATACAGGCTCGCATGCCGCTCTCATCTTGATCACCGTTTTGATTTGAGAAGCGAATTGCGGTGGGGGTTCCCATATGCGATCGAGCATACGTCATCCGCATGTGAACTTCTCGCGGAACTGATCCATCCCGCTATACCGAAAAAGGGCATTATTACCGATCTTGATGAAACATTGTGGCGCGGCATACTCGGTGAAGATGGTATTGAAGGAATTTCATGGGACCTGGATCACGGCAGCCATCAGCATTGCCTTTACCAGAAAATGCTGATGTCGCTGGCAGATGCGGGCATACTTATCGGGGTGGCGACAAAAAACGATCCGCGTTTAGTTGAGCAGGCATTTAAACGCACGGATTTGATTATTTCACCCGAAACACTCTTTCCCGTTGAATCGCACTGGGGGCCAAAATCCGAATCTGTCGATAGGATCCTGAACACATGGAATATCGGAGCAGAAAGCGTTGTATTTATCGACGACAGTGAGATGGAAATCGCAGAAGTAAAAGCAGCGTTTCCCCAAATTACAGGACTCGTGTTCCCTGGCGCACCAGGTAGCGGACTTCAAAACCTGTTGGAAACACTTCGTGATCTGTGCGGCAAGGCGTTGGTAAGTGACGAAGACCGTTTGCGGCTTGCCAGCATCCGGCAGTCCCGCCATCTGAGTGCCGAAATATCACAGGACAGGATCGAATCGTTCCTTGCACAGTCACAGGCTGAGATTACGCTGACCTACAACAGGCCTGACCAGAGAGCCTTTGATCTGATTAACAAGACAAATCAGTTTAATCTCAACGGTCGCCGTATTGATGAATCTGTTTGGCGTGCACGCAATAAAGATCCTCACGTTTTTCTCCTGTCCGTTTCGTACAGGGACAAATTCGGTCCTCTGGGCACCATAGCTGTTGTTTCGGGCACCCGGGATAAGCATATTCCCTTGGTTGACATCTGGGTCATGAGCTGCAGGGCTTTTTCAAGACGGATTGAGTACCAGACCCTCAGGGCGCTTTTTGATTTTCTTGATGCGGAAACCCTGAGCCTTGATCTGGCGCCAACTGTTCGTAACGGTCCGATACGGGAGTTTTTTGACTCGTGTGGAGCCGCCCATGATGCGACATACACCCGGATGCTGCGCGACACCTTTCACGCAAACTGCCCGCAACTCTTTGCAAAGGTACTGGTCGAATGAACACGATTAAGGAAAAACTGGAAAGATGTTTTGCGCTTGTGCTGCCTTTAATCCCCAGGTCGGAGCTTCCCGGTGCATCAAAGAGTTCCATTGCCGAGTGGGATTCGCTTGTTATGGTAAACCTGTTGAGCCTGATTGAAGAGGAATTCGGTATCCAGGTTCCTGACGGGGACCTGGAGAATTTCATTTCCTTTGAGTTGATCCTTGACTACCTGAAGGCAGATAGCCATGATACCTGAATCCGCGATACTCCATGCAACTGACCTTCGGATCGGGCTTACCGCCGGGTTTGAGCGCAGCATTACTGAAAACGACGTGCTGGAATTTGCGCGCACGAGCGGGGACTATAATCCGCTGCACATTGATCCGGCGTATGCTGCCGCCACCAACTACGGACATCGTATTGTGCATGGTGCGTTTCAGGTAGGCATGGCTTCCGCCATGCTGGGAATGCATTTGCCGGGACGCAAGGCGCTGCTGACGCTCATAGATGCAAGGTTTCCGGCCCCGCTGCCGTTTCCTTCCACTGTCAGGGTTCATGCGGAGATTGCTGCCTGGAATCCCGCTGCGCGATCCGGACGGCTTCGTGTTACAGTGCTGGAGCTTGCCAGCGGCACGGTAACCGCCGAAATCGGACTGGGCTTTTCCCTGCATGAAGATGCGCAGGTTCCTGTAGAAACGCCCCGAATGTCGCATGGCACAACAGCCTCCGTTGATCGATCTCCCCTGATCATTATTACCGGTGCTTCAGGGGGGATCGGCTCTGAGATAACGCGGGTTCTGCTCAGAAACTACCGGGTGCTCGCCGTCTACAATCAAACACCTGTGCCGCATGATATTGCCGCAAGCCCGCAGCTTCTTTCCGCTGCGGTTAATTTTTCTGATCCCTGCTGGCCGGATATTCTGGCCGGTGCGCTGGGAGAGCAGGATTTGTATGGAATCGTCCATTGCGCATGGCCGGGGGTGCCGCGGGGGGGCTTACTGAGTACGCCGGCTGCAACGATCGAGACACAGCTTTTTTATGGCACTGTGTGCCTTGTTGAGCTTGCAAAACTGCTGGCCGCGCGTGTTTCTCCGGACGGCGGGAGAATGATTGCGCTCGGCTCCACATACGGCAGTTTCAAGCCGCTGCTTACCGCCGCTTCGTATTCGCTTGCAAAATCCGCTATGGAGCATACCGTGCGTCTGCTCGCCGCGGAACTTGCAGCCCGGAAAATTACCGTGAATGCGATCTGCCCTTCCTTTGTGCCCGCGGGCATGAACAGGCAGGCTGATGAGCGACGGAAAAAAATGGAGGCTGCGCACACCCCTCTCGGGCGGCTCTGCCGGCCGGACGATATCAGCGCTGCGGCCGGCTGGCTGCTCTCTCCGGACGCATCGTTTGTGTCGGGCCAGGTGCTCGGCCTGACAGGCGCCCAGCTATGAAGGGTGGTAACTTTGAGTGCAATTGGTAAAAATATTCAAAGGGAATCAGTGGGATTGTTTTGCACCGTAAGGGTATCCTTCAGGTGGGGTAATAATGGCCCATATAAAAGACTCAAGAAATCTGTGCATCGAACTGATAATAGCTCTATCACTGTTTATTCTCATAAATGTCTTGAGTTCGATATTTCAACCAGCCATTTCCGTTAACAACGGACGCGGTTGGGATGGCAGTGTATATTATCTAATTGCAGAACAACTGGTTCAGCACCAGCGACCTACCGCTTTAGCGCCCTTCGTTTATCGGATAGGCACCCCTTTTTTGGTCGCCTTTTCTTTCCGAATAACCTATTGTTTGGTTTTAAGGTAATAAATATTTGCGGCAACCTGATGGTTGTACTGCTATTTGTTTTTTGGCTACGGTTATATCTGAATCTTTGGATAACCAGAACATCATTGACAGCATGTTTCCTTTTGATGTGGCATGGTCCGGTGAGATTTGTTTATTATTATCCAGCACTAACGGATCCATGGCTTATCGTTTTTCTATTGGCTGGACTTATCGGTATCAGCAAAACCCAAAAAAACCCAACTTTGACAAACATATGCCTTATTGGGTTGATCGTATTAATCGGAATTGTCTTTCGTGAAGTGGTTCTCATTATACCAATTTGTTTTTTGTTCGCTACAAATCCCATACCTCTATCATTTAAAAAAATAGCCCTTAAAAGCCCCGCCCCCTCTTTTTTTGCGGGGATTGCCATCCTGATCCTGTGTTATATGGTTTTTTACTCCATCTTGCAGACAATTCCCTCGACAAGCCCCACCTTCTCTTTTATTAAAACAACTCTTTATAACATCAAAACACAATCGCTTCCCACCTATGTTTTAGCTTGCTTTATTACATATGGCCCAGTTGTTGTTTTTTTAATTTACAACTGGCGCTGTTCACTTGGTTTTTTAATGAAAAATCAATTTATGTTTGTCTATATAGTGATGATTGCAGTTTTAGCATGGATTGGCGGTAGTGATATTGAAAGATTTCTATTGTGGGGATTTCCTGTAGTTTACCTGCTCATTGGGAAAAGCGTAGAGGAAAATCCTGTTCTCTTATCCCCTGCACCGTTTGCTGTCTTTCTTATCGCACAAGGTCTGGCAATGAGGATTTTTTGGATCATCCCTGATTACCCTAACGATTTCCCTTCATCATTTCCTATTTTAACTGTACCCAGCAGTGCTTGTCAGTACTTTGATTTATATTCATCATATCGCTCAATTCCTATGATTATATTTGCCCAATATCTTGTATTAATGGTTGTCCTGCTTATATGGTTTAAATCCATAGATAAAAAAACGAAGGCCTGATACGTTACATCTAAGCCGCTGGCACCGTTGCGGAAATTATCACCTTACACAGCTACGCAACGACCTCTCGGCACTGTCAAAACAGCATCATTCTACAGAGGGGTTTCGCACCCCCTGCTGTATTGAAGGTTTCTTGTAGAGGAGAAGAAAAACAGCTCCGACTAAGGCATGAATTATAACAACACAACGTGTCAGAAGCATGCCGCTGGCGCCGCCTGCATGGCCGGCTGCGCCGTATAGGATTGCGCTTGCGGCCTCGGCAATGCCTAAACCACCAGGTGAAAACGGCAGCATGTTGGCAAGAATAACCAGCGGGCCGATGATAAGGCTTTCAAGCAGCACGGGAGCTGCGCCGACTGCGCGCATCATGCAGTGGATGAGCAGGGCATTAAAGAAGGCATTGCCCAGAGAACAGAGGTAGGCAAGGCCGAGCATACCCGGACGACTGCGGTAGAACGTAACGGCATCGCGCCAGGCCTGCACGCCCCCCACTACGCGGCCGCAAAGACTGAGCAGCAGGCTGTTGGTGCGATCCCAGAGAAGCAGCAGCGGAGACAGCATGGCAGCTGCAAACAGGCAAACTGCCGGGATCATCCACTGGCGCAACCCGGGAGCAGCGTCTAACAGCCGGGGCTGCAGCACCAGCGCCGCTGCCGAGAGAAAAAGCAAGGCATGCAGCCCCAGCCCCCTGTCAACAAGTGCAACGGTTAAAACCCGGGGTTTTTGATCCGGACTTTCTCGCAGGGCGTAGTACGCCCTGACAACATCGCCGCCCACGTTGCCAGGCGCAAAAATACTGAAAAAATAGCTGATCATGGTCAGGCGCAGGGCATCGAACAGGCTGACGTTCAGCTGCTGAATACGCGCCAGTATCCACCAGCGAACTATGGGTATCGCACAGGCAATTGTGCAGCACAGCACTCCTGCCAGCAGCGCCCCCGGGTTTGTGTAGGAGTGCAGGATCTGACCGATATCGATTTTACCGGTCGAGAATAGAAAAAAAATGAGCCCTGCGGCGATTGTTATCTTCAGGGCATTTTTTAAAAATTGTAGACGGCGCTTGCCGCTATCTTCGGGTGAGGATGGCATCGCCTCAGCAGAGCTCCGGGCAGGCTGGTTTACCCACGCACAAATACGTTATGCCGGCCTTCTCAACCGCAGCAGCATCCCAGAAATTCCTGCCGTCCATGACGACCCGAACCCCCGAGGCGTGCCATGCGCAAAAATCAGGCTGACTGAATGCGCTGTGGGCCGTATTGAGAATGACCGCATGCATCGTATCACTACCGGCATGTGCCGGAGAAAAACCCAGTTTGATGAGTTCGTCGTCAGAGTAAAGCGGGTCCTGCGCGGTCACCACTGCGCCCTGATGCCGTAACTCCCGTAAGAGCGGAAACGCCGGGCTGTAGGCTAATTCTTTCACATCCGGACGAAAGGCAACCCCGAGTATGTGCACGGTTTTGCCGTGCAGGCCCTGCAGGGCGGCGTCAACACGGCCGACAGCACGGCCGGGCTGCGCTTCATTGGTCGCTCGTGCCAATGCTGCCAGATGCTGCGGCACATTGAGGCGGGCGGCATGACTTGTAAGAAAGTACGGATACACCGGCGTGCAATGCCCGCCCACGCCGATACCGGGCAAAAGCAGGGCGGCCTCACCGTCAGTGTTGGCAGCGGCAATCGTCCGGTACATATCGATGCCGACCGCCTCGGCATAGGCTGCAAGTTCATTAGACAGGGCAATGGCGACATCGCGGTACACCATGCCTGCCAGCTTGATAAACTCGGCGGCCTCAAGCGTTCGCACGTTGACAACCGGCGCACCTAAAAATTCTTTATAGAATGCCTCGGCCCTGTCTGCAGACTGCCGGTCAAAACCGCCGACGATCTTCGGAATCTTTCTGAGATGTTCAAAAACATGCAGGGACTTGACCCGCTCTGGGCTGAAACAAACGTGGAAGTCTCTACCGGGCTTCAAACCGCTGCTTTCAAGAACGGGTATCAAAACATTTCGGCACCCGCCGACAGGCAGCGTGGTTTCATAGGACACCAGCGTTCCCGGCTGCAGGCCTGCAGCAACCGCCTGGCTCGCAGCCCTGAGAATGCTGTAATCAATGTCGTTATCCTGCCCGAGATAGGCGGGCACGATGATAATAACAGCACCGGCCCTGGCAACAGCCGCCGTGGTGTCAGTAGTAGCCCTGAGCCTGCCTGCAGCCACATTGCGGGCCATGATTTCAAAAAGCCCCGGTTCCTCAAACGGCAGTTCACTGCGGTTTATTCTGGCAACGGTTTCGGGATTGCTGTCACATGCCGTTACAAAACCGCCGTTATCTGCCATTTGGCAGGCCAGTGGCAGACCCATTTTGCCTGCGCCAACGACAACAATATTCATGCATTCACCTGTATACTATTAAATTTGACTTGTGCAGGCTAGACATATTATGTTACTTTGTTATAAAAATCAATATATTCATTCTGTTTTAGGAAAAAGATTTTAGGGTCTACAACAAAAACTGTGGGTAAAATAACCGCCGAGTAAAAATGGAAATAGCATCTATTGCCTTGTTTTGTTAAGAATAATTTTGCAGAAAACCCTTAACGCGACAAAAGGCAATAGATGCAGA
>VGSH01000050.1 GCA_016875025.1 Deltaproteobacteria bacterium | reverse complement strand
TCCTGCGTCGCGGGATGCACAAACTGCAGAAAGCCGGCATGCAGCAGATGACGCTTCAGGCTCTTGACAGCGTCCTGCAGGGGCTTGTTCCTGATTGCGCGCAGACGGCGCGGGTTGCCGTAGGTGCTATCTCCAAGCACGCTGTGCCCGATGGAGGCCAGATGCACGCGCACCTGATGCGTCCGGCCGGTTTCAAGCCCGGCTTCCAGCAGGCTGTAGTCGTCAAAGCGCTCAAGGCAGCGCCAGTGCGTAACAGCCTGCCGTCCCCGGCGGGGATGGGCCGACATCTTCTTGCGGTCCGTGCGGTCGCGTCCGATCAGTGTTTCTATGCGCCCGCTTTCTTCGGCCACAGCGCCGTACACCAGGGCCTGATAGCGCCGCATCACGCTGTGAACCTTGAATTGTTCGCTCAGTCCGGCATGGGTCTGCTCATTTTTGGCAACCACCATGACGCCGGAGGTGTCCTTGTCAAGGCGGTGCACGATACCGGGGCGCTGCACGCCGCCGATGCCGGCAAGATCACGGCAGTGAAACAGCAGCGCGTTGACCAGCGTGCCCGTGTGGTTGCCGCAGGCCGGATGCACCACGAGATGCGCCGGCTTGTTGATGACGATAATGCCGGCGTCTTCATACAGTACCTCAAGGGGAATGTTTTCAGGCTCAGCTTCAAGCGGCACCGGATCGGGCAGGCTCAGGGTCACCCGGTCTCCGGCCTGAAGACGGCAGGAGGCCCGGGCGGCATGGCCGTTGACCAGAACGCAGCCCTCACGGATGGACTGCTGAGCGCGCGCACGGCTTATGTCGGAAAAGGCCGTGGCAATGGCCACATCCAGGCGCAGACTGGCAAGGGCGCCGTCGGCAGTGAACGCGACAGTATTCATGAGGCAAGGGCCGCGCGCACCGCCTGAAACAAAAGCGCCGTTTCACCGGGTGATACCGTGCGCAGGTCCAGCAGGATGCGGTCATTTTTGATTCGCGCCACAACCGCCGGCGAACCCCGCCGCAGGCGGCGCTCAAGCTCCGGCGCTCCCATCTCTCCGGGATCGAGCTCCACCGCCCAGGTCGGCAGGTCGCGCAGGGGGCAGGCGCCGCCGCCGACCTGCGAGACATCCGGAACGGCCTGCGCGCTGCAGCCGGGAAACGCGGCCTTCAGGCGGCGCACAAAGCTGCGCGCGCGGCGGCGCACATCCTCGGGCGCGGCCCTGAGCATGCGCACGACCGGCAGTTCCCCAAGGCGCTCAGGGGTATATACGTACATTCGCAGGGTCTGCTCAAGCGCGGCCAGGGTCATTTTGTCAAGCCGCAGCGCGCGCGCAAGCGGATGGTTTTCAAGCGTCTCGACACAAGCGCGCCTGCCCGCCAGCAGGCCGGCCTGCGGGCCGCCCAGCAGCTTGTCAGCGCTGAACATCACCAGATCAACACCCGCCGCGAGCGCGTCCTGCACCGTGGGCTCATCTCTGAGCGCATCGATGCCCGCACCGGCCATGCACCCGCTGCCCATGTCATAAACAACCGGCACCCCGTGCTCACGCCCAAGGGCAACGAGTTCCGTGAGCGCAACGCCGGCGGTAAAGCCGACAATGCGGTAATTGCTGGTATGGGCTTTGAAAATCAGCGCGCTGTTCTCGCTGATGGCCCGGCGGTAATCGCGCACATGCGTTCGGTTTGTGGTGCCGACTTCAACCAGACGGGCGCCGCTTTGCTGCATGATATCAGGGATGCGGAAGCTGCCGCCGATTTCGACCAGCTCGCCCCGCGATACGATAACATCGCGGCCGTGTGCAAGCGCGCTCAGGCACAGCAGGACTGCGGCCGCATTGTTGTTGACCGCAAAGGCCGCCTCGGCTCCGCACAGCCGGCGCACGCAGTCGGCAATATGGGCGCTGCGGTGCCCGCGCGCGCCCTGCTCGATATCGAACTCAAGGTTGCTGTATCCGCGGGCCGTGCGCACCACGGCTTGAAGGGCGTCCTCGCACAAGGGAGCCCGGCCCAGATTGGTGTGCACGATAATGCCGGTGGCATTGATCAGAGGGCGCAGCGAAGCTGCGCTGAGCTGCGCAAGTGCGGCCATGACGTCTGTGCGGTCCAGCTCTCCTGCGCTGCCGGCCGTATCGGTGCGGGATGCATCATGCGCCATCAAAGCAGCGCGGCGCCCGGCGATTGCGTGCTGCACGGCTCGCACGGCAAGGCTGCGGCCCGCGCACCTGATCACGTCCTGCATCCACGGCTGCCGCACTACTTCATCCACTGACGGCAACGTGCGCAAAAGATCCTGGTTCATCATGGTGCCTTTACTGGGAAAAATGTGCGTCAAAATGCTCGAGCCGGATACCCTGCACACGGCCGGTATCAGTGAATGCGGTTGAGATGATTAGTCCGGATACCGGCATGCGTCAAGCGGGCAGATTTTTTTACAATGCGAATTTTTATCACAAATGCTGTAACCCCGCAATCTAAAATAACTTTTCATTCAAGTTGGCCTGAAAACAGTACGATATTGTTGTTATAATATAGTATACTATATGCAAGGAGCATACAGGGATCAAGTTATTAGGGAGACACTATGAACAAGCACTATATGTGGATTATCGGCAGCCTGGTTTTGCTGCTGGTCGCCATTAATGCACAGGCATTCTACTTCAGCATACAGCTGCATAACGGCAATGAAATGAAAACCGCTCAGTACTGGGAGGACGGCGACAAGATAAGCTTCTACACCCGCAGCGGCACGGTCTCGGTGCCGCGGGCAATGATTAAAAATATTACCAAGGTCGACGGCTCCCTTGAGAGCGAAACCGTCTATAGCACTCCTGAACTGCTGGGCATCATGGATGAGGAACCCGAGGAGGAACTTTTCTCCCCGCAGGATGAAACCGGCGTCAGTGCCGAGCGTACCGAGGAGTTTATCGCTGACCTTCGCGACCGCCTGAACATTATCAACTCTAACATAGAAAACCTCGGCCGCAACAGGGAACTGTTCATACGCCAGCGCGAAGGCTACGAACAGGACCGGCAGCGGGCTCAGGATCGTATCGCAGAGGCAAAAAAAGAGTCGCTGCTGAGCGCTGCCGACCGGGCCGAGCGCATCCAGCTTGAAAACGCAAAAACCAGTGATACCGAGGCCAAAATGGCGCGCGTGGATGAGCAGCTGCGCAACAATGCCCGCCTGATTGATGCGCAAAATAAAATGAAAGCGCGCGTTGAAAAGGAACTGGCCGACCTTACCCGCTAACAGGCTGTTGAAAAACGCCCATCTGCTGCGTTGTGCTCATCATTCGTCACTGCGGCGTACGGGAAAGCACGCCGCATTCCTCATGATTTCGCACGCCTTGTATCCGAGCGTTTTTGAACAGCCTACTTAAAAGGACTTTTTCAAGACCCCGCTAAAGCATGTTCCTTAATACAATAGCCTCAAAAACACAACCGTTCACCCTGAGCCTGTCGCAGGTGCGAACGGCTGGTGTAGTGTCCGACAGACCCGTTCATGGTTCGACAGGTTCACCACGAACTGGTTTTCTCTTTGAAGCGGCTACAGTAAAAAGAAATATGCTCCGGGACTTATCTGATTACGCGGCATTCCAGATAAAACCGTTTCTCCTCGGCCGCACCCATTGAAAAAGTTTTACGCGGCAGAGCCCCCTGCAGCATAATGGTGCGGAAAAGATCGCGCTTTGCCAGGGTAGGCAGATAAAAGCCGGCATTGCCCTTCTGGCAGCCGAGTTCGGTTACGACTGCGCCGCCGTGCACATAATCGATGCGTGCCTGCGGATGGTTCTGAACAAACGCATCCAGGAAATCCTGCAGGGTGCCGGCAGAGCACACCTGGCCGGGGCCTTCAATCTCAACAATACCGCAGCCGCGCTCACTTACCCAGCCGAAACGGTGCAGCTCCGGTGATCCGGTTTCTGCGGCGATAGCCGCAGCCTCGGCGCCTGAGGCGGCCCGCTGGCGCGCGCGCAGCCCCTGACGGCGGAAATACTGTTCAATATTTTCCGGCAGGCTTTCTGCCTGTATATTAAACAGCACCCGGTAAATAGGCTCAAACAACAGGCCCGGATCATGCAGGTTCACAAGCTCGACCAGCGCATAGCGGGCCGTGTGGCGCATGAGCGCAGCCCGATCGATCGCGGACTGTTTGAGCATCTCCCAGATGTTTTTCGCCGTCGCTAGCGAGTGATTGCCGTCGCCGACAGCGTATAAAAGGGCCCTGTCGCAATTCTGTCCGGTTTGCGCATCCGTTAGGCGCCGAAGCGCCTGAGCCACGGATTCTATCAAACCCGGATCACTGAGCGCGTAGCCGCGCACGCGGCCTGCCTGCAGCATCAGCTCGACATCATAGATCGGACTGAGGGCATGATCAAAGAGCGGCTCTATCACCGTGCGATCGGGATCATCGATGAGCACCATGATATGCGGCAGTTCAAGGGGCGCATCGCGGCGTACGCTGATGCGCGGCGGCAGGCGCTCAACAATCGTGCCTTCTGAAGCGCGTATCAGGCTGGTTGATCCCGGACGGTAGTCATAGCACTCAAGATCAAGGGCCACCATCAGGCCCTTGCGCGAACCTGCATGCGGCGTCTGGCGTTCGACCAGGATAAAGCCCGGCGGCTGGGCGACAAGCAGGCCCTGATCAAGACAGTCCTGCATGCTGCGGTTGATACGGGCGATTTGCTCGTCCGTGACGCGGTCAAGGTAGACCTCCGGCAGGATCAGGTGCAGCGTGGACGGGTTGTCCCCGACAAAATCAGCAACCCGCTGCCAGTAGTCGGGCTGGGATGTGTACTGATCGCAGGCAATGACAGCCCAGGCAGCAAGGTCAATGCCCCGGTGCGGCAGCAGAATGGTGGGCACATGCAGTGCAACTGACTCAAGGAGTGTCTGCATCACACTATTTCCGGCGAGATTGAGATTATGCTGAACATACTGTCCCGATGACGCTTGCACGGCCTGCCGAGTCTCTGCACGCGGGTGCTCAACGGAAAGCACGATACTTAAAGCAGCCTTAAAAATCAACTCTTTTCCCTGCCCATGCTGAAGCGGCAATCATGCAGCCAGTGTACTCCATCATCGCCTATCGCTGAAGGTGCGGAAATGGTTCAATACTGACGCACCTCGCGATAGAGGCTGTCGCGTTCAACCGGACTACTGCCGCTGCGGCGGATAAGCGCAGCGAGCGCGTCCCGATCAAGCCCGGTTGCGGTCTCGGCTCCGGCAGCGTGGGTGATTTTCTCCTCCCGCACAGTGCCGTCAATGTCGTCGGCCCCGAACACAAGCGCAAGCTGGGCCGTTGGCAGGCCGGTCATGATCCAGTAGGCCTTGACATGCTCGAAATTATCAAGCATCAGGCGGCTGACGCTGATCATGCGCAGTATTTCCACTGCGCCGGGCCGGGAGCAGATCCGATCGGCAAACATGGTGTTTTCCGGGTGAAACGGCAGCGGGATAAAGGCCTGAAACCCGCCGGTCTCATCCTGCAGGCTGCGCAGGCCCAGCAGGTGATCAATAACATCCTCTGCTGTTTCAATATGGCCGAACAGCAGCGTTGCATTTGATTTGAGCCCCAGCTCGTGCGCCGCGCGCATAACTGCGAGCCATTCAGCCGAAGAGGCCTTATGCGGGCATATGACGGTACGGATGCGGTCATTTAAAATCTCAGCCCCGCCGCCCGGCAGAGAACCCAAACCGGCGTCTTTCAAACTGCCAAGCACCTGGTTGAGGCTGATGCCGGCGATCTGTGAAAAATAATGAATCTCGGCCGCTGTGAAAGCCTTTATATGCACATGGGGAAATTCGCGATGCAGGCACACAACCATGTCACAATAATAAGAAAAAGGCTTTTCCGGATGCAGGCCGCTGACCATGTGAATTTCAGTTATGCCGGAACCTGCGGCACGCACATGTTCGATGGCCGCCTTTTGATCCATGCAGTACGCGCGTGCATCGTGCGCATCACAGCTGAATGCGCACAGGCCGCAGCGGGCCATACAGATGTTGGTCAGGTTGAGATGACAGTTACTGTTGAAAAAAATCCGGTCGGCGCTGCGGCGCTGTTTGAGCGTGTGTGCGGCAGCGCCCAGGGCTACGATATCATTGGAGGCAAGCAGGCGCAGCCCGTCGTCGCGCGAAAGCCGCTCACCGGTGAGGCTTTTTGCAAGAAGAGGCGCGATCCCGTCCGGGTCGCGCACACTGGGTACAGCCATGGCAGCACACCGTATCATGCGGGAAAAATGCTGAAACATCACAATGCTATCGTACACGGCCTGCCCTGCCCCGGGCAAGCAAAAAAACCGCCGAAGCGCGCCGGAAGAAAGGCATGACAGCACAACCATTTTCTGCTATGTACATCCAATGCGACAGGCAGACGCTTACACGGGAAGCTGCCGCCGCGGCAGCATCGACAATCCTGACCCTGTTCATACAAAAACGATTCCGCAGCACTATATTCTGAGTACCCGCCATGGATGTCCCGCCTGATAAAACGCCTGTTGTACGCTCATATTTTGATGCCATTGCCGGCCGCTACGACCTTATGAACACGCTGCTGTCCTTCGGGCTGCATCATGTATGGAAGGCACGGGCGATCCGGGCTGCCTGTATCAGCGGCGCCATGCGGGTGCTGGATGTGTGCGGCGGCACCGGCGATCTGGCCGCGCGCGCCGCGCGCAGGCTCGACTCGGGGGGAAGCGTTACGCTCTATGACTTCAGCTGTGCGATGATGCGCACGGGTCGCGGACGCGCTCATCACAGCAGCCTGAGATGCGTATGCGGCGACGCGCGCGCGCTTGCGCTGAAGGACCGGTGCGTTGATACGGTTATTATCGGCTTCGGCCTGCGCAATCTGGCGGATATGAACGCGGGCCTGCAGGAATTTCAGCGCGTGCTTGCACCCGGCGGCCGCCTGGTGTGCCTGGAATTTTCGCAGCCTGGGGGTGCGCTGCTGCGCCGTCTCTACGACCTGTATTCCTACCGGGTCATCCCCGTGCTGGGCCAGCTGATTACGGGATCGCGCGCGGCCTACACCTATCTGCCGGATTCCATCCGTGAGTTCCCGCCGCCTGAGCGCCTGCAGCAGATGATGGAACAGGCCGGCTTCAGCAGCGTCTCCTGCAGCCTGCTGACCGGCGGCATCGCGGCAATACATACTGGGTTTAAAACATAATACTTTAAACCCTCCCAACTCCGAACTTACTCTGTTTCGCCCTCACCCAGCACGATGCCGGGCTGCACGCACGTGCCTTTTAAGAAATCCCCCGCGCACATGCGTTTTTTCCCTTCAAGCTGCAGCTCAGTGATCAGCAGGGCTGCATGCCCGGTGGCAACCTTGATACCCTGAACATCGGCCTGCAGTACTGTTCCCGGCGTGCCCGGCACCGGACATGCGTCCCGCACGCAGGCGCGGTGTATTTTCAGCATGCGCCCCGCCAGCAGTGTGAAACAGCCCGGCCAGGGCGTCATCCCGCGCAGTCGGTTGTAGATACCGACGGCCGGCTGCGCCCAGTCAATCAGGCCGTCATTTTTGCTGAGCATCGGCGCGTAGGTCGCCAGGGCATGCTGCTGCGCAACCGGCTGCCATCCTGCTCCACCAAGCCGGTCAAGCGCCTGAGCCAGAAGCCGGCCGCCAAGCATTGCCAGACGGTCATGCAGCACTTCGGCCGTGTCATCCGGCAGGATCGGTTCGACCTGCTGCAGCACGATCGGCCCGCTGTCCATTGCCGGCTCAACCTGCATGATGGTCACGCCGGTATGCCGGTCACCATTGATGATCGCCCAGTTGATCGGCGCGGCTCCGCGATAGGCCGGCAGCAGTGAAGAGTGCACATTGATAAAACCGAAGCGGGGAATATCCAGCAGCGCGCGGGAGAATATCTGGCCATAGGCGGCAACCACGGCCAGATCGGGCGCAAGGGATCGAAACTCAGCAAGAAAATCAGGCGAACGTACTTTTTCGGGCTGCAGAACCGGCAGCCCTGCGCCGAGGGCAGCTTCCTTGACCGGCGAGACCTGCACATGCTGCCCGCGCCCGACTCTGCGATCAGGCTGGGTCACGACCGCGACGGGTCTCCGGCCGCACTCAAGCAGCGCCTGCAGGGACGGCAGCGCAAAGCGCGGGGTCCCGAAAAAAACAATCCGAATATCCTGCATGCTGTTCGCCCTGTAAAAATGATGCGCTGCGGAGAATGTCGCCCGCAGCGCATTCATTGTGCCCGAAGACAACGTTCATGTCAATCAAGCACACGCGATACCGGCATCTCAGATCAGTGCAGGCCGGTCAGCAGCAATATACGGGATGGGGGGGGGTGCAGGCCGGCACGCATGCAAGGAGGGGGAGGGGATAACCTGCGTACCGGCCTGCGGAAAAGGCTACTGCGCGGGATGTCCGGCCGTCAATTCGTTCTGAGTAAGGCTGCCGGGACATGTTTCCAGATAAAAATATGCTCGCACCTTCATTTGCGCGTTCTGATATTCGGCTTCAAGTCGCGCTACCTCATGCCTGAGATGTTCAATATCCGGCTGCGGTTCGCTGAGACCTGTTGCTGGTTCTCCCGCAGGCGTCCAGGCGTATTGAGAAACTTCACCGCTTTGAACACCGGACACGTATGGGTGAACGATTGTTTGCAGCGATGCAAGCTTCCTGTTCAAACATTCCCGGGCCTCATGGAGTTTATTTTCAGTGTGCCTGAGCTGACGGTACAGCGCAATATCGGGCGTCTCCTCCGTGCTGCGCACAGGCCTGCATGCATTCATTTTGTTTTTTATAAACCGCACAACATTCATATCAACTCCTCGAACATCCGTTGTTCACATCAGCGGATCGCTTTTCAATGTATTGTACTGTATATAGTGTAGCCTCACGTACGCCGGGTGCAATGTAAACTATCGTAAAATACGCCCTGTCCTGTTTTGCACAACTTTTACCTTGCATTTTTTAGCTCTCCTCTATAATTGATACATTCGATTGAAAATCTAAGAACCAGCACACACGGCAGCGCAGCGCCCGAGTGCCCGGCAGAGGAAAGACGATTCATGTACACAACAAAAGCCCGCATACTCGTAGTGGAAGATGACCGTGCGATTCTCGACGGCCTGCTGGACGTGCTTGTATTCAACGGCTATGACCCGGTCGGCATCGAAGACGGTGCCGTTGGGCTGGAAACGGCCCTGCGGGAAAAATTCGACCTGCTCGTGCTGGATGTCATGCTGCCGCACGTCGACGGGTTTGCCATCTGCAGCCAGGTGCGCCGGGCAAAACCGTCCCAGGGCATTATCATCATGACCGCAAAAGGCTCTGAAGACGATATCGTAAAAGGATTCAAGGCCGGGGCCGATGACTATATCTGCAAACCGTTCTCATTGCGGGAGCTGATGGTGCGCGTTGAGGCCGTGCTGAGGCGCAGCGGCAAGCTGACCGGCGATGAGCAGCTCAGCCTGCACGGCATCCATTTTGACGGCACGAACCTTACGGCATCAGCGGCGGATACGACGGTTGAAATCACCCGCCGCGAAATGGACATCATGCTGTACCTGCACCGCCATCGAGACCGCATCGTTTCAAAAAAAGATCTTTTGCGTGATGTGTGGAACTATGCGGATGCCGACATTGAAACCCGAACTGTCGACATCCATATCCTGAAGCTGCGCAAAAAAATTGCCTCACTGATCGGCGACAATCATCTGATCGGTACCGTGCGCGGTGAGGGCTACCGCCTGGAGCTGGATGAATGAAAAAGCTCACGGCACTGCTCGTGCTGTTTTCCCTGGCTATCTCTATACCTCTTGTCTATCTGATGCTGCACACCTACCGGGGCATTGAGCAGGAGGAGCTCGCCGAGCTGCGCTATTTTGCCGAGACGGTTTTTTTCCTGATGGAGGCAGAGCTGGGCGATCTGGTCGCCCTTGAAGAGTCCCGCCCGATCGAAGCATACAATGCCCACTATGAAGGGCCCGGCGCCATCAATCACAGCATGAAGCCGCCCTACATCCTGGCCTACATGCAAAATAACCCTGACGGCTCGTTTCAAACCCCGCTGGCCGGGATGTTCGATCAGCTGTCCGATATCCAGCGTGCCCGGATTGAAAAGCTGAAAAAATTCAATGACTCGTTCAACCGCCTCAGGCACGCACTGCCGGATCCCTTTGACGCTCCCCTTGACCAGCATGCCGGAGATGAGCGCTACGGCCGGCTTGCATTCGCCGAGAAGTACCTGCGCCACAACGGGTTCCGCCCGGACACGCTGTACGAGCGCGACAGAAAGCGCCGCGTTGAAAACCTGACACCCCAGCAGGTTCTGCAGGTCGCGCAGGCCGATCAGCGCCTCATGCTTGCACGCCTTCTTGAAGCCCGGCGCGTCATCAAGGACAGCGATATCCTGCGCGACATTGTGGCGCGCACGATTGAAGACAGCGATGAATTTGCCGCATTTGGATCGCCCGGCATCGAGCGGTTTGAACCCTTGCATGATTTCTGGCTGGAACTTCTGGAGGAACCCAATGAGCTGCTGGTCGAGATCGACCCCCTGCAGACGGTCCTGCTCGATGACAACCATCTCTACCTTTTCCGCAAGATACAGCTCAACAACCAGCTCTACTGTCAGGGAGCGGTTATCCGGCTCTATGACCTGCTCGCGCACCTGATGCGCAAATATTTTGCCGACCAGCCCATGACCCGCTTCACCCACCTGAGCCTGACCGCCTCCGGCAATGAGCGGATCGTCAAAACACTGCGCGCCGGTACGGTATCTTTGAATCCGGTCTTTGCGCTGCAGCGACCTCTTCCCCGCCCATTTTCGTTTCTGCAGGCGAAGCTTACCTGCGATACGGTGCCGGGCTCAGCCGCTCGCACAACGCTCAACCGCGTTATGATTCTGCTGGCGGCCACCATTTTAATCGGCCTGCTGGTTATTTACAAAAGCGTGCGGGCCGTTGTCGAGCTCTCAGAGCGCCGCGCCGGTTTTGTTTCAGCGGTGACCCATGAGCTTAAAACCCCGCTCAGTACTATCCGCATGTATATTGAAATGCTGGAGCAGGGAATTGCCCGCAGCCAGGATCGCGAGCATGAATACTACCGCATTCTGGGGTCAGAGACCTCACGCCTGTCACGACTGATCAACAATGTACTTGAATTCGCCAGGATCGAGAAGCGCCAGCGCCGCTTAAACCGTGCGCGCGGTACCTTTGATGACGTTTTCCAGGAAACAGCCGCAATCATGCAGACGCAAATCCAGAAGGCCGGGTTTGTGCTGCGCATTGAGCGGGAGGAAAACCTGCCTGAGTGCGCCTATGACCGCGAAGCCATGATTCAGATACTCATTAACCTGATTGAAAACAGTCTCAAGTTCGGCGCGCGGTCCCCCGTTAAGGAACTGCTTCTGCGCTGCTGCCGCGAGGGCCGCCGGGTGCGCATCAGCCTCTCCGACTCGGGGCCGGGCATTCCCCGCAGCGCCCTCAAAAAAATATTTGAGAATTTTTACCGGGTCGATAACGATCTGACGCGCACTACCGGTGGAACCGGCATCGGCCTGGCCCTGGTAAAAAGCCTGGTCACGGCCATGGGAGGCCGTGTGCGGGCCGTCAACAATGACGGGCCCGGATGCACGATTATAATAACCATGACGGTTGCAGGTACGAACCGTGAGGCGGCACCGGCATAGCTTGCCGCACAGCAGCCGCTGTGCACCGCGCCTTCGCCCCCCTGAAGCCCGCCCGCAGTATTGATTTATGATGCCGTTTGCAGTAAAGTAACCCCCCGGACCGGAACATACTAACGTCAAGGAGATCAACATGGCCATATCGACCACGGTAAAAACAAACCTGGAAAAATCATCCTGGATACGGAAGATGTTTGAACAGGGCGCACTGCTCAAAAAAGAGTTCGGTGCCGACAGGGTCTTTGACTTCAGCCTCGGCAACCCGAATCTCGAACCCCCGCAGGAATTCTTCGATATTCTCAGGGATGAGGCCGCAACGCGCGCGCCCGGCCGCCACGGCTACATGTCCAATGTCGGCTATGCGGAAGCCCGTGAAAAGGTCGCCGAATATGTTTCAGAACAGCACGGGCTGGATCTGTTCGCCGAGCATGTCGTGCTGACCTGCGGAGCCGGCGGGGCTCTGAACGTGCTGTTTAAAACCCTGCTTGACCCCGGCGATGAGGTGATCGTGCCGAGTCCCTATTTTGTCGAATACAACTTCTACATCGGCAATCATGGCGGCGTCTGCACGACGGTTCCGACTGACGAAAATTTCATGCTGAACACGGATGCCATAGCAGCGGCAATCACCCCGAAAACCAAGGCGGTCCTGATAAATTCACCCAACAATCCCACCGGCAGGATTTATGGCGCACAGGTGCTGGCCGAACTCGGTCGCGTGATTATGGATGCCTCCCGCAGGCTGCAGCGCGACATCTACCTGGTTTCCGATGAGCCGTATGCAAAAATAGTTTTCGACAACGCCGAGGTTCCAAGCATGCTGCAGGTCTGCCCGAACAGCATTTTGATTACATCCTACTCAAAAGATCTCTCCATACCGGGCGAGCGTATCGGCTACATTGCGGTGAACCCGGGTCTTGAACCGCTCGGTGATCTGATGAACGGCCTGGCCTTCGCCCAGCGCACACTCGGCTTCGTCAACGCTCCGGCGATCATGCAGCGCGTTATCGCACGTCTGCAGGGTGTCAGCGTCGACACCGCAGCCTACCAGCGCAAGCGCGACCTGCTCTGCGGCATGCTCCATGACCTCGGTTACCGCTTTGTGCGGCCCGAAGGCGCGTTTTACCTGTTCCCCCGCTCGCCCGTGGAGGATGATGTGCAGTTCGTGCAGGACCTGCTGCAGGAGCGCATCCTGGTTGTGCCGGGCAGCGGGTTCGGCCGGCCGGGCCATTTCCGCATCGCCTACTGTGTTGACGATGCTGTAATAACAGGCGCTGCCGACGGTTTCACCCGCGTGGCTCAAAAATACGGCCTGCGATAAATGCATTTTAAGCTGGAGCTGTTTTCTGAATACTATCCCCTAAACAAAACCGTCCGTTCGCCCTGAGCCTGTCGAAAGGCCGAACGGATCGCGTATCATAGGGCAGACCTGTTCATGGTTCGACAAGCTCACCACGAGCGGGTCTTTGTTTTCTCTTTGGAAAAGCTGTGGAAGAAAAGAAACCGTTTTTAAAACCCTGGCCACAGATGTGTGTAAAAAAAACGGGGGCCGCATGTGCGGTCCCCGTTTTTACATAAAATTGTATCGATTCCTTACTTCCGGTTGACCAGGGCCTTGGCAGCCTCCTCGATATGCAGCACATTGGCAGCGTATAATTCCTCGACCTGCTCTCGGCTGTAGCCCAGCGTATGCGCAAGCACTTCCTCGGTATGCTCGCCCAGCAGCGGGCCATGCCCGCGCGGAGCGCAGGGCGTCTCGGACATCTTCAGCGGGCTGCCGTACATTTTCATCTTGCCGATATAGGGCTGCTCGATTTCAATCATCATCTCGCGCGCTTTAATATGCTCATCGCTGTCGGCCAGCTCTTTGATTGAGCGGGTGCGCAGGCACGGCACGCCATTGGCCTCAAGCTGACGCTCAGCCTCTTCAACCGAGTCCTGCGCCATCACCCACTCTTCCACAACCTGGTGAATAAAAGGCGCGTTATCCCCTGTGCAGCGGATTGATACGTTCGCGGCGCGCGGCTCATCGAGCAGCCAGGTATACTTCTCGCCCATGGCCTTCACGAGTCCCTCCCAGCGGGGCTGAGTGAGTGATGCGATCGCAATCAAGCCATTCTTGCCCTTGTAAATACCATAAGGCGCATAGCCGGGATGCAGGCGGCCGATCTTGGGAGGCTCAACCGGACATCCCATCGCGCTGGTCATCAGGTACCAGGGCAGCGTGTTTTCATGGAAAGAGAACAAACAGTCCATCATGGAAATATCAATATTCTGGCCTTTGCCCGTTTGCGTACGGTTGTACAGCGCGGCACAGATCGCGGTGCAGGCGTGGATGGAGGCATTCATGTCGCCGATAGAGACCGGCGCTATCTGCGGAGTTTCGGACTGGTCGGTCCAGCCGCTGGCACTCTGGGCGATCATGTCGTAGCCGGGCTTCTGATAATACGGACCCCAGTGACCGAAGCATGACACCGAGCAATAAATAATACGCGGGTTGATCTTTTTAACACTCTCATAGTCAAGTTTGAGGCGATCCATGACGCCGGGAGCGAAATTCTCGATCATGACATCGCTTTTTTTGATCAGCTCATGAATCAGCTCCCTGCCTTTGGGCTCTTTCAGATTGACGCAAATGCTTTTTTTACCGCGGTTGCAGTTAATGTTGTAGGAACTCTGGGTTACACCGTTATGCTCGCGGATAAGGGGCAGGTGCCGCTCATTGGTTCCGTCCTTGTAGCGCTCAACCTTGATAACGTATGCTCCCATATCAGCCATGGTACGCGTGGCAAACGGGCCTGCCAGTACCCAGGTAAAATCAAGGACCGTTACACCGTCAAGCGGTCCGGGTTTAATGTTTTCTTCCATGTCTTTCCTCCACGAGATAGTAAGGGCTTAAAAACTTTTACAAACAACAAAAATTATAAATTTTAAAAAATGAATTATACCGGATGCCGGGGGGAAAAGCAACCACAATTGAACCTGGGAACCGTGTCGGAGGGAAACCTCATACCTCGCAGATCAGCGACCGAAATTGTCATAACGCGGCAGCAGATCCTCGGGGATAGCGGACAGGAGCGGCAGGCTGGCATCTTTGGCCGAAAGCATGGGATCGCCGACCGGCCACTCGATTGCGATAGCGGGATCATTCCAGCGAAGCCCGCGATCGGTCTCGGGATGAAAAAACTCATCACACTTGTACATAAAATGCGCCGAGGGGCTCAGCACGCAGAAGCCGTGCGCGAATCCGCGTGGAATAAACAGCCGGTGCCGGTTTTCCTCCGACAGAACCTCCGCAACCCACTGGCCGAATGTGGGCGATCCCCGCCGGATGTCGACCGCCACATCAAGGACCGCACCCGTGACCACCCAGACCAGTTTGGCCTGCAGAAAAGGCAACTGATAGTGCAGGCCGCGCAGGGTGCCCTGCGTGGAAAAGGAATGATTGTCCTGTACAAAGGTGCAGTCAATACCAAGGGCGGGGTATTTTTCAGCGTGATATGATTCCATGAAAAAGCCGCGATCATCGCCGAACACATCCGGTTCAATGATCACGACTCCGGGCAGGCGTGTGGGCAGCGCTCGCGGACTCATTGTTCACGGGTATCGCGTACGATATCGAGCAGATACCGGCCGTACGTGCTGGTTTCCATTTCACGCGCGAGCGTTTCAAGCTGCGCAAGGGTAATGTAGCCCATGCGAAAGGCGATCTCCTCCAGACAGGAAATTTTGAGCCCCTGGCGGGCCTCGATCGCCTCAACATAGCTTGCGGCCTGCTGCAGGGCCTCATGCGTGCCCGTGTCAAGCCAGGCGATACCGCGCCCGATCAGCTCGACCCTGAGCCGGCCGCGGCGCAGGTATTCAAGATTTACATCCGTGATTTCGAGCTCCCCGCGCGCGGACGGGCGCATGTTCTCGGCAATCGAAACAACCTGATTGTCATAAAAATACAGCCCCGGCACAGCGAAACGCGATGCGGGGTTCTTCGGCTTTTCCTCAATGCCGGTTACCGTGCCGTCCTTGTCAAAATAGACCACACCGTAGCGCTCGGGATCCTTGACCGCATAGCCGAACACCAGGCCGCCCTGCGTGAGTTGAGCTGCACGCTGCAGCAGGCCCGCGAATCCGTGCCCGTAAAATATGTTATCCCCCAGCACCAGACATACCGGCTCGGAACCGATAAAATCTTTGCCGATGATAAAGGCCTGTGCGATGCCTTCGGGACGCGGCTGGGCCGCGTAGCAGATTGAAAGACCAAGACGGGAGCCGTCGCCCAGCAGTTCTTCAAATTTCGGCATATCGTGCGGGGTTGAAATAATGAGAATATCGCGAATGCCCGCCAGCAGCAGAGCTGAAAGCGGATAATAGATCAGCGGCTTGTCATAGACCGGCAGCAGCTGCTTGCTGACCGCACGGGTAACCGGATACAGGCGCGTTCCCGAACCGCCTGCCAGCACAATACCTTTCATGTTCCGTTCTCCTGCTCTAGTGCGATGTCGGCCTGATACCGCAGAGTGCGGCAGTACAGACAATCCGCGTATCAAGAATATGTTTTCCCTTATCATATTTCAGCGCGCCGGAGAAGCTTTTTTATATCTGTTTTTTTCTGAACACGGAACCCGAAAGCTTTGCCCGGCTCAATGCCTCCATGGCTTACGCATCCTGCACGAAAGCGCAACGCATTTTTCGGGTTTACTCCCGGGACGCAGCCTGATATACTGCACGCAAATACTTACTCAATCATATACCTGCAATCCGGACCGATACCACACGCCCCCGCGAAAAGCACGGGACACAGCAAACCGGGAACCAACAGCCCTTGAACATACTGCATATATTCAGCAACTGGAAGTGGACCGGCCCTGCCGAGCATGCCCTGAATCTGGCGCTTGAACATCAGCGTCAGGGCCACCGGGTGACTTTTGCCTGCGCCGCCCCGCCCGAGGGGGCTCCGTCTTCAATTTTCGGCATTGCCCGGGAGCGCGGCATTGAGCCCTATACCGGTTGCCGTCTCAACAAGCACTTCAACCCGGCTGATTCTCTGCAGGACATAGCGCGCCTGGCGGGATTCATACGGCAGTCGGGCTTTGATATCGTGCACACGCACATGCCCAACGATCATCTGCTGGCAGGCCTGGCCGTTCGGCTCAGCCTGGCAAAGGCCGTGCTAGTGCGAACCTGCTACGACGGCATCGGTATCAGGGGCGGGGCGCGCACGCGCATCTGCCTGCGCTATCTGACGGACGGATTCTTCACTATTTCCAATGCAACCAGAAACCAGATCATGAAACGCCGCTATCTGCCGGAACACAAACTGTGGAAAACCGATGTGCCGGTCGATCTGGAGCGCTTCAATCCCGACAGGGTCGCGGACATCCGCGAGAAGTTCGGCCTGACGCCCGAGACGGTAGTGGGCGGCATTGTCGCGCGCGTGCAGACGCACCGCCGATTCGAAGTTCTGCTCGAAGCACTGGGCATTGTCGTGCGCGAGTTTCCGGGCTTTAAGTTCATGATCATCGGACGCGGAACCAACATTGAAAAAATCGCCATCAAACCGGCCCAGGCAATGGGCATCCGGCCGAACCTTATTTTTACCGGGTACATGAAAGAGGACTATGCCGAGACCCTGGCATGTCTTAATTTCAAAATTTTCCTCGTGCCCGGCTCTGACGGAGCCTGCCGCGCGGTGCGTGAGGCCATGGCCATGGGCAAACCTGTCATTGCTGCCCGGCGCGGCATGCTGCCTGAGCTGGTAGAGCACGAAGACCAGGGACTGGTTATCGATGATACGGCTGAAAATATTGCTGAGGCAATTTTCTCCATGGTGGAAGCGCCGGAGAAGCGCGCGCAGATGGGCCGCAACGCACGTGCCAAAGCACAGCGATACTTTGACATGCACGTGCAGGCTGCCGGCATCATCAACGTGTATGAGGAATTACTACAGCGCAAGGCACGGCCCCGCTGGTACCACGTTTTCACGCGCAGGTCCGAACGCTCGCACCAGAGAACCGGGGGCGCATAGTCTACAATGTGGGGTCGTTAAACCTTGACACTCGTAAAAAGTCCGCAGGCTGCGTTGGGCTCAATCCTCAGCCCTGGCGGCGTACGGCACGTACGCCTCATTCCATCGGATGTGCGCGCCTTGCCTGCGGCCTGAACCTGACCGCTACTGAATCTCGATCGTTTTCCTGAACGTAATCTCCGGCCACTCTTTCACAACGTAATTGAGCCGCCATTCGCTCTGGGCCAGATAGGCCAAATTGCCCATGGCATCGCGCGCCAGGTTGCCGTAATTGTCCCTTTCAAAGGCGTCGAGGCGCTTTTTATCTGCGCATTCCACCCAGCGGGCAACCGCGTAGTCGACCGGTTCATACACGGCGTCGACCCCGTATTCGGCCTTGAGGCGCGCCATGGTGACGTCGAACTGCAGCATGCCCACCGCACCCATGATGTAGTCGCTTCCGAGCAGGGGACGGAACAGCTGGATGGCGCCCTCCTCCACCAGCTGCATCAGGCCCTTCTGAAGCTGCTTGGCCTTGAGCGGGGATTTCAAGCGCACGCGCTGAAAAATTTCCGAGGCAAAGCTCGGAATACCGGTAAAGCTCAGCGGCTCGCGCATTGAAAAGGTGTCGCCGATTTTGATCGTGCCGTGATTGGGTATGCCGATGATGTCGCCGGGCCAGGCTTCCTCGACCACGCTTCGGTCGCGGGCCATGAAAATGACCGGATTGCCGATCAGGATGTCCTTGCCGAGACGGTGATGGCGCACCCGCATTCCCTTTTCAAATCGGCCCGAGCACACGCGCAAAAAGGCGATGCGGTCACGGTGCGCGGGATCCATATTGGCCTGAATCTTGAAAACGAACCCGGAAAACTCTTCCTCCTCAGGGTGCACCTGGCGCGTCGTGGTCATGCGCGGCAGCGGCGACGGGGCAATCGTCA
>VGSH01000049.1 GCA_016875025.1 Deltaproteobacteria bacterium | reverse complement strand
TTCGCTCCACGCTTCCTTCCCACGCTCGGTCGCCCTTACGCAGTTGCGCTTCACTTCGTTCGCTGTGATCAACTTACGGCGGGACTTGCACCCGCAAGAGTGCGCCCATGCTGGGCGCACATAAAAATGCGGTGCGCCATGGCGCACCGACAGTACCGCGATAGTCTTTAGTTTTATGGTGCGCGTGGCGCACCCAACTTGTCGTTCGTCGCAGTAGCGAATAATGAGCACAACAAAGCATCCGGACTTTTTTCGAGTGCATCAACCTTGATGAAGTCGTAAAAAGTCTGAATCAGGCTGTTTTGTCATTCTGAGCAAAGCGAAGAATCTCGTCTTTTCAGTATGTTAGGAGACCCTTCGCTTCGCTCAGGGTGACAATAGGGACTTTTTACGAGTGTATCAACCTTGAACTTTGAACGCTTGAACGTTGAACATGTTGTATCTCCCAACTCCGAACTCCAGACTCCAAACTCCAGACTCTCTAACCCTTCATCACCCCCAGAGGCTTCAACCGCGCGACCTTGACAGCCAGCCCGGCCGCTGCAACCACATCGACCACCTCGTTCACGTCCTTGTAGGCCTCGGGCATTTCCTCGGTTAGGGTTCCCCGCCCGGCTGCGCGCACATAAATGCCCGCCTGCTCGAGCTCCCGGTCGATCCTGCGGCCGCGCGCAGCCTTCTGCGCCTGGTTACGCGACATGGCCCGGCCGGCACCGTGACAGCAGCTGCCAAATGTCTCCTGCATGGAGCGCTGCGTGCCGGCCAGCACATACGAGCAGCGGCCCATGTCGCCCGGAACCAGCACCGGCTGGCCCACGCTGCGATAGTCTTCGGGTATCCGGGCATGACCGGGCCCGAACGCGCGGGTTGCGCCCTTGCGGTGCACGCACAGCATTTGAACCCGGCCGTTGACCGTGTGTTCCTCGACCTTGGCAATATTGTGGCACACGTCATAGACAAGGGCCATGCGCAGCGCTGCCGGATTCAGGCCCAGCACCTGCTCGAACGTTTCGCGCACCCAGTGCCCGATGATCTGGCGGTTGGCAAACGCAAAATTGGCAGCCGCGGACATGGCCGCGATATAGCGGCCGCCTTCCGGAGACGCGACCGGCGCACAGCACAGCTGCCGGTCCGGCAGACTGATACCGTATTTCTGGGCCGCCTTGAGCATTGTCTTAATGGAATCATCACATACCTGGTAGCCAAGTCCCCGCGATCCCGTGTGTACGCTCACCACCACCCGCCCAACGTCAAGCCCCATGGCAGCGGCTGCCCGAGAGTCAAAAACTTCATCCACGCAGGCGATCTCGACAAAATGATTGCCTGAGCCCAGCGTGCCCAGCTGCTGGCGGCCGCGCTCAAGCGCCCGGTCCGATACTGCTTCAGGATCAGCGCCTTCGATGCAACCGTGATCCTCGATGTGTTCAAGTTCAGAGTTCTCGCCGAATCCTCTCTTCACGGCCCAGGCCGCGCCCTGCTCCAGCACGGCGGACTGATCCTTAGCTCCCAGCTTCAGGTCCGATCTCTTTGAGCCGAGGCCGGAAGGGATATTGCAAAACAGCGCGTCAATCAGCCGCTCAACATGGCCGGCAATATCCTGCCTCCCGAGGCCCGTGCGCATCAGGCGCACGCCGCAGTTGATGTCATAGCCCACCCCTCCCGGAGAGACTACGCCCGCGTCCACGTCGAAGGCCGCCACCCCGCCGATGGGAAACCCGTAGCCCCAGTGAATGTCGGGCATGGCCAGGCTGCTGCCCACAATGCCCGGCAGACAGGCGACAGCGCTCACCTGCTGCAGGCTCTGATCGCCCATGATCTTCGGCAGCATCGCTTCCGAGGCATAGATTAACCCCGTCGTGCGCATGGCATCGCGCCGCTCGATCATCCAGCGGCTGCCGTCGATTTTTTTGACTGGGATGTTCTTCTCTGCCATGAATGCTCCGTATTGTTGTAAACGGTGCCGGCGACGGATATAGTGCAGGCCACCCCTGCAGGCTCTGAACGCTAGTATAGAACCATATGCGAGCAGCTGCAACATGCAGGATGCCGAAATATACTGTTTCTGCAAAGAGATAAACTTTTTCCGCTGAGGATAACCCGGCGGTGACAAGCAAGCAAAAACCTGCTATGCTCTTAATTATTGTGATCTCCGAAGATGTTCTGAACGCTTACAGGGTTGATACGAAAGGAAATTCCCGATGCCGAAATCGACCTTTGAAATCGCCGTGAATGATCTTCGTAAATCGCTGCCGGATGTGGCCTGGAACGCGGCCGACGATTCTTTTTTCGCGGTCTGGGCCGCGGCCCCCGGCATGGAAAGCGACAGCGCCGACTATTCGATAGCAGGGGGAAGAATATCTTCCGACGGAAAGCTCATAGGAGGGCCGGTCGACATACTCACAACCGAAGATATCCTGATGCTGCCCCGCGTGGTGTACAACCCGAACAAAAACCAGTTCCTTGTCATCTACTGCCGCGCCGAAAGCTACTTCAACATCCGGGGCATTATACTTGACGCAAACGGCAGGCCCGTGGGAGACCACTTCATCGTCACCGATGTTCCCGCCAACCAGTTCCACTACACAGCGGCGTTCAACAGCAGGCGCAACCAGTATCTAATCGCCTACAATGACTTCCGTGATGAGGTAAGCAGCGTCTACGGCGTGATCATTGATGATGCCGGAGCCGTCATCAGGCCGGAGTTCCTTCTGTGCAGCGCCAGGGGGCATCAGGTGAACCCGGTCGTGTGCTACAACCCGACAGATGACACGTATCTCATTAACTGGGAGGATTTCCGGGCCCACGGCAACAGCCTGGAATCATTGGGAACGCTCGAGGTCATGACCGACATTTACGGAGCCCTGCTCGCTGGCGACGGTACGATTATGGTCAGCGACATACCCATGTGCGCCGATGCCGAGGGAGCAAACGCCGACCAGCGTTTCAACGGCATCGCCTGGAACCGGAAGAAGAACGAGTTTCTCACAAGCTGGACCGACACCCGCAATAGTATAAAAAACGTGGCCGTGGTGGGCAGGATCGTGAAGGCCGGCGGCAGCATGCCGGAGGGTGATTTCCCCCTGGTGGACGCACCCGGCGCGCAGATGATCTCACATACCCATTATGTCCCAGAAGCCGATGCATTCTTCATCGCTTTCGAGCGCGACCTGCACGATGTCGACAAGTTCTATTTCAAGGATATCAAGGCCAAGCTCGACATCGGGGCCTGCTGGCTCGATGGCAGCGGCCGCCCCGCGGGCGATATCATCGATATTTTCAGCGGGCCGGGCAACCAGCGCTTTGTGCGCTTTGCCCACAGCGAAAAAAGCGGTTCATTCCTGCTTGTGTGGCAAAGCGATTTTTCCGGCGTGTCCGATTCCGTGGAGGGGCATATTATGAGCGCGGGCGGCAACATCATGGGCGCGATGTATAAGAAGTAGTATGCAGGTCGGGTTAGCCGCAGGCGTACCCTGACCTGCATACTTTTCAACCTCGATGAGGTTCATGAATGTATTTTGGAGGGACGCGCTTCCGCGCGTCCGTGTTTTTTAATTCGATTGATTGCATGCGGCCATGCGGAAGCATGGCCCTCCAAAAAGACTTGAGGCTAATCCTCAAGTAAAAATCATTCTATTGTGTGAGCTTGCATGCTTACCGTGTATAAAGAAACAGAAAGGCCTGTCAAAACAAAAGAATAAAAAACGGCTGAAATTTACAATTTAACTGCTTTGTTCGCTTACGTCCACCCGGGTTGCAACCAGCAGGTAAATAGACTACACTTATTTTTACGGGCTTTTCCATCTCGTAAAACTTCTTAACGACTGCTCAGGGAGGAGAAAACAGCCATGATATTGATTAAAAGCGCTTTAACCATTCTAATATCAGTCGCGGCAGTCGCAACCGTTACCTCTCCGGCTCATGCCCAGGATGTTGACCCCTTTGCCAAAGCGCGCAATCAGATGATCGAGCATGACCTGAAGGGCCGCGACATTACGGATAAGGCCGTGCTGCAGGCCATGCGTGATGTGCCGCGGCACCGCTTTGTCAGCCCGGCCCAGCAGGACCGGGCCTACGCGGACTATCCCCTGCCGATTGGACACAAGCAGACCATCTCGCAGCCCTACATTGTCGCGCTGATGACGCAGCTGCTCAAGGTACGGCCCGATGACAAAATACTGGAGATCGGCACCGGGTGCGGCTATCAGGCTGCGGTACTGGCCCGGCTGGCACAGCAGGTGTATACGATAGAGATCGTCGAACCGCTGGCTGATGAAGCCCGGAAGCTGCTGGCTGAAATGGGTTATAAAAACATTTCAGTTAAAGCAGGCGACGGATTTGAGGGCTGGAGCGAGAACGCCCCCTTTGATAAAATAATTTTGACCTGCGCGGTGAAAGAAATCCCCCCGGCGCTGGTTGAGCAGTTGAAAGAAGGCGGCCGTATCATTGCACCGCTGGGCGAGATCGGCTCAGTTCAACAGCTTGTTATGGCAACAAAAAAAGGCGGGGAGCTTAAGCACAGGGAATTGCTGCCGGTAAGGTTCGTGCCGATGACGGGCAAGGCGCTGGAGGAGTAGGCTGGCTATTTAGTTATGAGTATTGAGTTGGAAGTTTGGAGCAGTGTAATAAGATTTATTCCTCCGGACACCGAGATCCATACTCCGAACTTATGCTGGCTGCGAAACGATGGGGTTAAAATTCCAACGCACTAGAGCATTTTTCTTTTTTCTGTAACCCTGGCGGCGAGAAAACCCGTTCGTGGTGAGCTTGTCGAACCATGAACGGGTATGTCGTGCCATATATGATCCGTTCGTCCCTTCGACAGGCTCAGGGCGAACGGTCGATGCGCTTGAGGCTATGGTATTTAGAAAAATGCTCTAAATAACAGGATCAAAGGCTGGATTCCGGCTATCCGCTTCGCTTCTGCCGGAATGACAAAATAAATGTCATGCCGCACGTGATGCGGCATCCAGACTTTGTATGTTGAAGGTTCTCTGTTTCAAAAGATGTGTTGACAATAACCACAGGAGAGGAGAAGAGCCATGCGAACAATCAACATGACGGATATTCTTGTTAAGAGTCTTGTGTGTGTGACGGTATTTTTTATGGCGATTACACTCGGAGGAAGCGCTGCAGCCGCGCTGCTGAGCGAAGGAACTCGGGCCCCTGATTTTACGCTGAAGAACTATGACGGCACGGACGTGACCCTTTCGCAGGAACTCAAAAAGGGGCACATCGTCCTGTACTTCTACCCCAAAGACAGCACCCCCGGCTGCACGAAGCAGGCCTGTTCGTTCCGAGACCTGGCCGAAGAGTTCCGCCTGGCAGGCGCAACGATCTTCGGCATCAACACCGACAGCGTGGAGTCGCACAAAAAATTCCACGAAAAACAAAAACTGACCTTCAGCCTGCTTGCTGACCCTGAAGGCGAGGTTACAAAAACCTACGGGGCCTCCGGTCTTTTCAACTTTGCCCGCAGGGTAACGTTTCTGATCGATTCAGAGGGCACAATCCGGAAGGTCTACCCCAATGTTGATATATCCAGCCATGCGGCCGAGCTGCTGCAGGAGGTTCGCAAGCTGAACAAGGAGAAAGAAAAGCCCTGAGGGAATCATTGCCGGTGGGCACGCTTCGCGAGTCCACCCAGCTATTGTCGGGTTACGCCTGCGGCTAACCCGACGCATCCCCCCTGTATCCCCCCTCGAAGCGGCGGGACCATTATTAGAGCAATATAACACTATCCGTTCGCCCTGAGCCTGTCGAAGGGCCGAACGGAAAACGTATCGCACGCAAGCCCGTTCAAGGTTCGACACGCTCACCACGAACGGGTCTGTGTATTCGTCTCGAAAAGTTGACAGAAAAAAATGCTCTGACAGGGTGTTGAAAAAGTCCTTTTATACAGGCTGTTCAAAAATGTCCGGATGCAAGGCGTGCGAAGCCATGAGGAATGAGGCGTACTTTGCCGTACGCCGCAGTGACGAATGATGAGCACAACGCAGCAGATGGGCGTTTTTCAACGGCCTGCCAGCGTCAGGTCGGGGGCAGGCACATCATCAGGCTCGATTGGACCAAGGAAAGTATAGGTAAACAGCTCGTCGCGGAAGAGTTCCTGCGCAAGTGACTGCACCTGTTCAGGGGTAACGGCATCGATATCGTTTAGAATTTCCTCAACCGGCACAAAAGCGTCGTAGTACAGCTCGCACTTTGCAAGGCGGCTCATGCGGCTGTCCGTGCCCTCGAGCGCCAGCAGCAGATTGCCCTTGAGCTGCTCCTGCGCATGGATGAGTTCCTCGCGCGAGACCGGCCGGTCGCGCATGGCCTTCAGCTCGCGATGCGTAATGTCAAGCGATTCGCGCACGGTTTCCTTCACCACCCCCATGCACACGCCGAACATGCCGGTATCCAGAAACGATGTCATGAAGGAAAAAACGTTATAGGCCAGGCCGCGGTTTTCGCGTATTTCCTGAAACAGGCGCGAGCTCATGCTGCCGCCCAGGATGGTGTTCAAAACGTGCAGCACGTAGCGCTTTTCATCCAGATGCGACAGCCCCCGGGTACCCATGCACACATGCACCTGCTCAAGATCGCGAAAATGAAAATCAACGCGCCTGCGCCAGGTGAATGAATCCGCCCGGATACCCGCGGGCCGGGCCGGAAGTGCAGCAAAACGCTCGCGCACTCTGCCGGCAAAATCATCGTGATCGAGATTCCCGGCAGCCGCGATGACCAGGTGGCGGGGCCGGCGGTATTCACGCTCGAAAAACGAAACGATCGCGTCGCGGTTGAAACGCTGCACCGTTTCTATCTCGCCCAGGATGTTGTAGCCCAGTGGATGATCGGCGAAAAAAGCCTGGTTGAACAGGTCCTGCACATAGTCATCGGGCGTATCCCTGACCATGCTGATTTCCTGTAAAACGACATTGCGCTCCTTTTCGATTTCAACGTGATCAAACAGCGAGTTGAAAAAGATATCGCTCAAAAGATCAATGGCCAGATCGAGATGTCGCGAGAGCACCTTGACGTAAAAGCAGGTGTATTCCTTGGCGGTGAAAGCGTTCAGCACGCCGCCGACCGAATCGATCCGGCGCGATATCTCAAAGGCCGAATAGCGGCTGGTGCCTTTAAAGAGCATGTGCTCGATGAAATGCGCCAGGCCCTGCTCGGCCGCGCTCTCGTCGCGGGCCCCGGCCTTTACCCATATGCCGATTGAAATTGAATGAACGCCCGGAATCGTTTCGGTAACGATCCGGGCGCCATTGTCAAGCTGAGACGTGCGTATCATTGAAACTTACTTTTATTTTCTATCACCGGTGCCCAAACCGCCGGCCGGACCGAGTATACAGCGGGAGATTTTTTGCCGCATGAAGCCCGGGCGGCCCGGCAGGCGGGCCTTCCATACTGCTCAGGCAGGCGTGTTGCGGACAGCTGTTATTTTCTATATTTTTCGATATCCTCGTCAATCACGGCCTTACGGCTCAGGCGTATTTTACCGGAGGCATCGATCTCAAGCACCTTGACCAGCACCTCCTGGCCCTCGCTCAAGACATCGCGCACACTGGCAACGCGCTCATTGGCCAGCTGCGAAATATGCACCAGGCCGTCCATGCCGGGAAGGATCTCGACGAACGCGCCGAAATCGGTAATGCGGCGCACCTTGCCGACATACACCTTGCCGACTTCGGCCTCCTCAACCAGAGCCCTGATCATCGCAATCGCTTTCTCGATCGAGACCTTGTCGGGCGAGGCGACCTTCACCTTGCCGGTATCATCAACATCGACTTTCGCGCCGGAGGTGGCAACGATGTTTTTGATGTTTTTGCCGCCGGGGCCGATAATGGCGCTGATCTTTTCCGGATTGATCTGAATGGTCTCAATGCGCGGGGCCCGCTCGGAAACCTGGGCGCGGGGCGCGGCAATGGCCTGCTGCATGATGTCCAGAATGTGCAGCCGTCCGCGGCGCGCCTGTTCAAGGGCCTTCGAAAGTATCTGCCTGCTCAGGCCGCTGATCTTGATATCCATCTGAATGGCGGTCACGCCGTCGCGCGTGCCGGCAACCTTGAAATCCATGTCGCCGACATGGTCCTCATCACCCAGAATATCGGAGAGCACCACGAACGTGTCGCCTTCCTGGATCAGGCCCATGGCAATGCCGGCCACCGGCGCCTTGATCGGCACACCGGCATCCATCAGCGACAGGGTGCTGCCGCATACGCTGGCCATCGAGGATGAACCGTTGGACTCGAGGATTTCGGATACGACCCGGATGGTATACGGGAAATCATCATAGGCCGGCAGGATCCGCGCAATCGCGCGTCCGGCCAGAGCGCCGTGTCCGGTCTCGCGGCGGCTGGTGCCGCGCAAGGGGCGGGCCTCGCCCACGCAGAACGGCGGGAAGTTGTAGTGCAGCATAAACTGTTTCTTGCTCTCGCCGATCAGCGAATCAACGCGCTGCTCGTCCTCGCTGGTCCCGAGCGTGGTCGACACCAGCGCCTGGGTCTCACCGCGGGTGAACAGTCCCGATCCGTGCGTACGCGGCAGCACCGCAACTTCGCAGTCAATCGGACGGATGTCCTCAGGCCCGCGGCCGTCAAGCCGCTTGCGCTCTTTGATAATTGAGCTGCGGATGATTTCAGACTCAATCGTGTGCAGCACCTCGCTGATCTGATCTTCGCGGCCCTCAAACTGGGGCGCAAGCGCCTCTTTCACCGCAGCCCGCACCGCGGATGCGGCGTTGTTGCGATTGTGTTTGCCCTCGCGCGCGAAAGCTTCACGCAGCTGATGTTCAGCCTGGGCGCGCACGGCTTTCTCGATGTCTGCGTCGATCACCGGAGCGGTGACCTGCGTTTTCTCTCGGCCGCAGCGCGTGCGCAGCTCCAGCTGCGCATCGAGCAGTTCCTGAATATGCTTGTGCCCGTACATGATCGCATCGATCAGCACGTCTTCCGAAACGCAGGCTGCGCCTCCCTCGACCATGACCACGGCGTCGCGGCTGGCAGCAATTACCAGCTCCAGGTCGCTTGCAGCCATGGTGCTGATCGCTGGATTGATAACGAACTCGCCGTTGATTCTGCCCACGCGTACGCCCGCAATCGGGCCACCGAAAGGAATATCGGAAATCGTCAACGCCGCCGATGCCGCTGTGATCGCGACCACATCGGAATCGTTCTCACCGTCGGCCGACAGCACGGTTGCGATGATCTGCACGTCATTGCGGAATCCCTCGGGAAACAGCGGGCGCAGCGGGCGGTCGATCAGCCGCGAGGTCAGAATTTCGCGTTCGCTGGGACGGCCCTCGCGCTTGAAAAAACCGCCGGGAATTTTTCCGGCCGCATAGGTCATTTCCTGGTAGTCGCAGGAAAGCGGGAAAAAATCCACGCCTTCGCGCGGCTTTTTCGCGGCAACCGCGGTAACCAGCACAACGGTCTCGCCGTAGCGGGCAACAATGGCGCCGCTGGCCTGCTTGGCAAGATGGCCGGTCTCAAGTGTCAGGGCGCGACCGCCCCATGATACTGTTACTGTTTCTTTCATACTCTCTATCCTCGTGTCTTTCGAGCGCGCAACTCCAGAGGCTGCGCACCCTGTGGTGGTCCGGATTGTTCCGGTGTGCTTCAGCTCAGGCATGAAGCACTATTTGCGCAGGTTCAGCTCCTGCAGAATCTTCTTGTAGCGATCGGCGTCTCTGCTCTTCAGATAGTCGAGCAGCTTGCGGCGCTGATTGACGAGCTTGAGCAGTCCGCGGCGCGAATGGAAATCCTTCTTATGCGTGCGGAAATGCTCGGTCAGATACTGAATCCGGGTGGTCAGCAAAGCGATCTGCACCTCGGCTGAACCCGTGTCTTTTTCGTGACCCTGAAATTTTTTGATGACTTCCTGTTTTTGTGCGGTTTCAAATACTGCCATGACCTTAACTCTCTCCATGCTCTGTGGTTAATACAGCTTCTGTTGTGTTTGTACCTGTTTTTTTATCTCTTATATGCCAGATATATTCGACTTGCAACTGCATAAATCACTCCGGGTTAATGCGCGAACACCCGCACCGGGCGCATGACCGATCCGTCACTCCCGGTACGGCTGAACTGACCGATGCTGAGCAGGCGCCCGTCAGCGGCAATCAGTTTAATCAAGCCGCCTTCAGGAAGAGCGTCCACACGCAGCGTTGCGACCTCCGGCCCGCGCAGGGCAGCACCATGGCACACCATGCGCTCAAGCTCCGGGGCAACCATGGCCTCGGGCATGTCCTGCAAGGCCTCCCGCATCGCCACGAACGAGCGCCCGGGCACTGCGCCGTCGTCACGCGCCAGGGCCTCTTCCAGCGCGATGGCATCGCCGATTACAAAACGGCCGCAGCGGGTGCGCCGCAGCGCGCTCATGTGGGCTCCGCAGCCAAGCGCCTGTCCGATGTCATGGCACAGGGTGCGCACATACGTTCCGCCTGAGCAGTGCACGCGCAGGGTCACCTCAGGCAGCGCAAGCGCCAGAACCTCGAGCGCGTACACCGTAACGGGCCGCGGCTGCCGCTCAACCGTCTCGCCGCGGCGCGCCAGTTCATACAGCGGGCGGCCCGCGCGCTTCAGGGCCGAATACATCGGCGGCAGCTGCAGCTGCTCACCCTGAAAGCGCGCGCACGCAGCGCGGACTTCTTCCGCCGTGCAGACCGAAGTGTCCGTGGCGCTGAGCACGCGGCCCTGGCTGTCCTGCGTATCGGTCACGATACCCAGGCGCATGGTGGCGACGTATTCCTTGTCGGCATGCATGAGAAACTGCGCCAGCCGGGTGCCTTCATTAATACACAGCGGCAGCACGCCGGTTGCCAGCGGATCAAGCGTTCCCAGATGGCCGGCCTTCCGAAAGCCGAAGTGCCGCTGCATCCGCCGGCAGGCAAAGCCCGAACTCGTGCCGGAGGGCTTATCCACGATCAGCACGCCGTCAAGCGCGCGCGCTTCAACGCAGGCGGCCTCACTCTCCCGCATCACCACTTCCGGTATCAATGCCGCGCAGCAGCTCGTCCATGCGGGCGCCGTCGCGCAGCGATGTATCATATTCAAAACGCAGATGCGGCACCGAACGCAGCTGAATCCGGGACCCGAGCATGCGCTGTACAAAGCCCGCGCTGCGCTTCAGGGCCGCGGCCACATCCTTCAGGGTATCATCATCCTGCAGGGCCGTATAATACACACACGCATTGCGCAGGTCTTTGGACACCCGCACACCGGTTATGGTTACGAACTGTGCAAGCGGCTCTTTGACCTCGCGCGACAGAATCTGCGATATTTCACGGCGCAGAAGATCGCCCACACGATCGGTTCGCTGAACAGCGCTTTTCATACACTACCGTCAATAGTTGCGTGCGGTTTCAGGCAAGGCTCGGGGCGGGGGTATGCATACCGGCATAATCGGGTGCCGCCCGGGAACAGCGCGCGAACGCGCGCGTCACAGGCTGATCAGCTCAATGTGCTGATCGATGATTTCGGCCAGGTACAGATCCTCGATACAGTCGATGACCTTGTCCAGAACCGAATTCACATACGCACCGTCATTGCCCACCACCGAAAAGCCGATAGCCGCACTTCTCAGTTGATCGTTTTCAGCAACTTCAGCTATTGCAACGGGGAAGGAGTTGCGCGCGCGCGCAATGATCCTTTTCATAATACCCCGTTTTTCCTTCAAAGAAAAAACGCCATGCAGGGCCAGCCGCAGCCGGCAGACTCCGACAACCATTTATTCGAGCGTCTGCTCCACCTGTTCAAGTGAAAAAGACTCGATGATATCCCCGGCCTCAAACTCCTTGAAGGTGCCCAGGAAGATACCGCAGTCCTGACCGGACAGCACTTCGCGCGCGTCATCCTTGAACCGCTTCAGCGAAGTTATCTCGCCTTCATACACGGTTTCAACATTGCGCAGAACGCGCGCTTTTGAACCTTTGACAACCTTTCCCTCAACTACAAAGCAGCCCGCAACCCGCCCGTATTTTGAAATATCGAACACCTGCCTGATCTCGGCGCGGCCCGATAAGCGCTCAACGTACTTGGGAGCCAGCAGCCCGACCATGGCCTTGCGGACCTCGTCGATGATCTCGTAAATAATGGTATACAGCCTGATGTCGATGCCTTCGGACTCTGCGGTCTCATGCACCTTCGGCTCGGTTTTCACGCCGAACCCGATGATGATCGCGTTCGACGCCGAGGCCAGCATGACGTCGTTGAGGCTGATGGCGCCGACGGAATAATGCAGGACATTGACTTTGACCTTTTCCGTATTCAGATTCTCGAGCGACTGCTTCACGGCCTCGACCGAACCCTGCACATCGGCCTTCAGGATCAGGCGCAGTTCCTTCACATCGGCCTCGCCGGCGCTCTTCAGGAATGTCTCCAGCGAGACTTTCGCGTCCTTGCGCAGATCCTCGTCGCGTTTTTTCTGCTGCCAGTACGTGCTGGTCTGGCGGGCCTTGCGCTCATCCACCACGACAAACACATCGCCTGCTTCCGGAACGGAAGCAAAACCGAGAATTTCAACCGGCGTTGACGGCCCGGCCTCCTTGATGCTTTTACCGTGATCATCGATCAGCGCGCGCACTTTGCCGAAATTATGCCGTGAGACAAATGAATCCCCGGCCCTGAGCGTGCCCTCCTGCACCAGCACGGTCGCGATCGGGCCGCGGCCCCGGTCAAGCCGGGCCTCGACAATGGTGCCTTTGGCCGGTTTATTGGGATTGGCCTTGAGCTCGAGCATCTCGGCCTGCAGCAGCACGCTTTCAAGCAGTTTGTCGATATTGATGCGCTTCTTCGCCGATATATCGACGAACAGAACATCACCGCCCCATTCCTCGCTCAGCAGTCCGTGCTGGGACAGCTCCTGCCGTATTTTCTCGGGATTGGCCTCGGGCTTGTCGATCTTGTTGACCGCCACGATAATCGGCACCCTGGCAGCCCGGGCATGGTTGATCGCCTCGATCGTCTGGGGCATGGCACCTTCTTCGGCCGCCACCACGATGATAACGATATCGGTTACCTGGGCGCCGCGGGCGCGCATGGTCGTGAACGCGGCATGGCCGGGCGTGTCGACAAAGGCGATATCCCCGGTCGGCAGACTGACCCGATAGGCGCCGATGTGCTGGGTGATACCGCCGGCCTCGCCCTCGGCCACCCGGGTATTACGTATGGCGTCAAGCAGGCTGGTTTTGCCGTGGTCGACATGACCCATGACCGTGACAACCGGACAGCGCGGCACCAGGTCCTCCTCCGCGTCGGTGTTTTCCTGCTCGAAAATCGTCTCTTCTTCAACGGAGACCGTTTCAATTTCATACTCAAAATCAGCGGCCAGCAGTGTGGCGGTATCGTTGTCCAGCAGCTGGTTGATGGTCGCCATAACGCCCAGGGCCAGCAGTTTCTTTATAAGCTCGGCGCCCTTGACGCCCATGCGCTTGGCGAGCTCACCCACGGTAATGCCGTCATGGATTTTGATTTTGCGCTTGATCGCCTTGGGTACGGTAATTTCAGTTTCGCGCGCATTGATAGCGATCATTTCCGCGCGGCCTTTTTTCGTGCGACCGGCTTTATCCTTGAGCTTATAGCGCACGCGCTTATGCCGCGCAGGCGCGCCGGCGCTGTCATCATCATCAGTGACAACAGCCTCCTGCTGCCAGTGGAATTTGGCGCGCTTCTGGCGGTCCTTGGCAACGATGCGCTTGCCCTCGGGATCCTCCTTCGCAGCACCCTCTTTCACAGCGGTGCCGCGCACAGGTACCGGAATCTCCGGTACGGCGGGCTCCGCAACGCCGTCTTCTGCATAGCGTCTGTTTCGGCCGCCCAGATCGATCCGGTCGATAATTCGGGCAGGCGTGGCTTCCTTTTCGGTGAGACGCAGTTTCCTGACAACCTGCGCAGGTTTTGCCTCGGCAGGCGCAGGCTCGGCGCCCGCAGCCTCGGCTGCATCGGCCCGGGCCTCATCAATCGCGCCTTCGATTTCAGCGGTCTCAACGCTGTGCTCAGTCTCCGGCGGCACCGGCACGTCCGGCTGCGGTGCTTCGGGGGCGGCTGCCTGCGTATCGGCCACAACCTCATCGGGTGCAACGGGCTCGGCGTCCGCCTTCTTGCGCCGGCGGATGACCGTGCCGCTCATGCGCTGCTCTATAACTGTCTTGGTTTCCTGCCCGTCGGTTGCAACCGCCACAACTTTGGAGGTCACGGCCGGGGCCGCCGGTTCAGCTTCCGGCTCAGCTTCTTTTGTTACCGGCTTCGGAGTTTTTTTGCGGGGGCGCTTTGCCGCAGCAGAAGACTTTTTGTCCTGGCCGCCCGCATATATGTTACGAACCTGTTCGGCCTGTTCATCAGTCAGGGCTGCAAAATGGGTTTTAATAACAATACCCATATCGGCAAGAATGCCGGTCAGTATTTTTGAATCCGCTTGCAGCTCTTTTGCCAATTCGTGAACTCTCATGTATTCGCCTGTGCTAAATTTTCCGTGTGCCAATCATACTGTATCCAAGGATACGCGCTGGTGCTACTCCTGTGACGATTCCCGGTCTTCCGGAGCTGCTTCTGCCGGAGCTGCTTCCTCCGGGGCTGCTTCTGCCGGTGTATCAGCAGCCTCCACATCGGTGCCGACCCCGGCTTCCATCAGTTTCTGGGCGCTGTGTATAATAATCTGCACCTGCTCATTGCTCACACCCAGCACTTCCTCGAGATCCTCGCAATCGGCCAGAGCGACTGACTCGATCGAAACCAGATCGGCGTTGTAGAGTGCCTCGGCAGAGCGCGAGTCAATGCCGTCTATCTTCATCAGTACATCCTTGAACAATTTGGAGCGCTCCTGGTATTTGGTCTTGCTGCGGATATCGATCTTCCAGCCGGTCAGCTTGGCCGCCAGGCGCACATTCTGGCCCTTCTTGCCGATTGCCAGCGAGAGCTGATTGTCTTCAACGATAATCTCCATGGCGCGGTTGTCTTCATCCACGATCATTTCAGTGACCTCGGCCGGCGCCAGCGCCGAGCACACGAACCGGGTCTGGTCATCGGTCCAGGGGATGATGTCGATTTTCTCGCCGTGCAGCTCGCTCACGATGTTCTGCACGCGGCTGCCGCGGTTGCCCACGCACGCGCCGACCGGATCAACCCTGGAGTCCGACGACTCAACGGCGATTTTAGCACGAAAACCGGGCTCGCGGGCAACATTATGAATCTTGACGATGCCCTCCGCTATTTCCGGCACCTCAAGCTCAAAGAGTTTCATGAGGAAGCCGGGATGCGTACGGGAGACGATGATCTGCGAGCCCTTGGTGTTTTTCTTGACATCAAGCACGAAGCCCTTGATGCGGTCGCGCAGCGAGAACATTTCACCCGGTATCTGCTCGGACACCGGCATGAGCGCCTCGTAGCGGCCCAGCATGATGATGATGTTGCCCTTTTCAAAGCGGTGCACATAGCCGGTAACCAGCTCGCCTTTTTTGTCTTTGTATTCGCCGTAGATGTTTTCACGCTCGGCCTCGCGGATATTCTGCGTAATGACCTGCCGGGCGGTCTGGGCCGCGATGCGGCCGAACTGCCTGACATCCATTTTAACGCCGATCTCCTCGCCGGCCTCGGCATCAGGAACAATGAGGCTGGCCTCGGCAATGGATATCTCGCGGGTAATATCGGTCACCGTCTCAGCAACGGTCTTGTACTGAAACAGCTCAATCTCCCCAAGCTCCTCATTGTACTGCGCTTCGATATCAAGGCTGTGGCCGTACTTGTTGAGCGCGGCTTTTACCAACGCCGTTTCAAGGGCGTTGATCAGCACTTCCTTGTCAATCCCCTTGTCCTTGCGGGTCTCCTCTAAAATTCTGTCTAACTCTGAAAGCATGGCACAGCCCTTTGTAAGAAATTATTTTTTACCGCTGAAATCGTATTCAATATTTGCCCTGCCGATACTGTCAAGCGGCAGGCGCACGCCTGTTCCATCAACATCCACCTGAACCAGACCGTCCGCGCATCCGAGAAGCTTGCCCAGAAAATTGCGGCGGCCCTGCACGGCAGCCTTCGTTTTAACACGTACCCGCTGGCCGGCAAAGCGCTCGAAATCAGCGGCCTTTTTCAGGGGCCTGTTCAGGCCCGGTGAAGAAACCTCCAGAGTGTACGCATGCCGCATGACATCGCGGGCCTCAAGCATATCACCGAGCTGCCTGCTGATGCTCTGACAGTCTGCAATGGTCACGCCGCCTGTGCGGTCGATATAGACCCGCAGCACCCAGCCCTGCGGCTCGCGATGATAGGTCACGTCAACCAGCTCGCAGCCTTCGTCCGTCACCAGCGTCTCTATCAGCGGTTCTGCCACGCTGAGCACCTGACGTGCGGCCTTATGCATGTCTGTCATCCCGTGAACCTCACCGGTCTGATTAAAATAAAAAAGTGGGCCAGGCCCACCTTCCAGACAAGAAAACGAACTCACGAGAAAATATCAGCTGCCGGGCAATTGGAGCGGGCAACGGGATTCGAACCCGCGACACCAAGCTTGGGAAGCTTGTACTCTACCAGCTGAGCTATGCCCGCCTTGATATTTAAACTATCAAATTATACGCCCGTACGCACTGGTGTCAATCTTTTTTTTGCATTATGAAACAAGGGGTGCTATAAGTTTCAACTTTGCCGTGACCATGACAGCAGGCCTGCAGACAGAAACCGGACACAGATGAAGAAAACACGTCAGACACCGCCAGCCGCACCGGCTGCGAAACCAACCGGATTTTTCGGCTCCCTGCTGAGCCGCGAAAACATCGAAGCGATCGTTATCGCCGTAGTGCTGGCCCTGTTTATCAGGACCTTTGTCGTTCAGGCCTTCAAGATTCCTTCGGGTTCCATGCAGCCGACGCTCTTGATCGGCGACCATATCCTGGTGAGTAAATTCATCTACGGCGTCGGCATTCCGTTTACCGACATAAAACTGTTCGATGTAAAACAACCGGCCCGTGGCGATGTCATCGTCTTTATCTATCCGGAAGACGAAAAAAAAGACTACATCAAGCGCGTTATCGGACTGCCCGGCGACACGATCCAGATTATTGACAAGCAGATTTTTTTAAACGGCAATCCCTGGCATGACAGTTTCGGGGTTTACACCGATCCGGTTACGCTGCAACGCGGCTATCTCAACGGCAACCGCGATAACTTCGGCCCGGTTACGGTTCCGCCGAACGCGCTCTTTGTCATGGGCGACAACCGCGACCACAGCTCCGACAGCCGCTTCTGGGGGTTCGTTGAGATCAACAAAGTCAGGGGCAAGGCCTTTATCATCTACTGGTCCTGGGAAAGCGCGTTTAAAAACTTCCGCCTCACGCGCATCGGCCGCCTGATCAAATAAGATCGCAGCCATTACCATTCAAAATTTGCTCAAAGGAGGAAAGCCATGCGGCCACATGTCTGCCGGGATTCAGAAGGTGCCCGGCAGCTCAGCATTACGCTGAATTATCTGCCAGCATTGCACTGGATTTGTTTGTAATATAAAATGTGTGCCATCAACCTCATGCACTGCAAGGCTGTCACACAATACGGCGAAAGCATTCAGAGCCGACGTTGAAATAAAAAGATCATGCGATGGGCGAATATACGTGCAGGGGGTCGAAATTCTATGTTTGGGCTCCGGGATGCTGGCAATCTGTTGCAACCTCTTTCTCAACACCGAAGCATCAACTGAATTCAATGCCCTGTATAAATGCTCAATCAATGCCTGATGGTTACCCTTGCCGAATAGAACTCTGCCGGCAATGGCACGCGGCACTGCATTGCTCCTCGCCAGCTCGATCGGCACATGCCTGCCCAGGCGAGCCAGCAAAGACGGACGAGATATAAAGCTTGCGGCAAATATGATGTGTTTAATGCCGGGACATCCCATCTTAACCAATTCATAGGCAATCATCCCGGAATAAGATTCAGCAACCAGCACAACTTGCGTATCACCAATCAGGCCCTGCACATACTTTGCATGTTCTGAATATTCGCCATCAGCCGTTTGGGGAAGACGAACAACCTCAATAGGCACCCCCGGAGGAGCATGCTCCAGAAAGGGATCAAATAGAATCCCGGTTCCGTCCATGCCTGGAAGCAAAACCAGCCTCATAGTTTCACACCCATCTCGTAGCGCAGGACACCTTCTCTGTCTAAAACTTCATCTGCCTCACTCGCGCCAGTGCTTCGGGTCATTGAGCGCATCTGCGCAGATTACCTGCCCTTGAAAACGACCGATAATGCCCTGCTGCAGCTCCTGCACCATCCAGGCCCCGGCATGTTCAGGCGGGATGGTATAGGGCGCATCGAACCCCTGTATCCCGGCGGGTGAAAAGCCATATTTCGGGTAATAGCCCGGGTGGCCGAGCACAAATACGAGCGCGACACCCGCTGTTTGCAGCTGCTGCAACCCTGCATTGATGAGCTGTCCGCCGATGCCCTGATTGTGGAATGCCGGATGCACTGACAGTGGCGCAAGAATCGCAGCTCGAATGTACCGCTGCGATGTCTGAATGCGCGCGTTTGTAAAAAGAATATGCCCGACAGCACCGCCATCGACCGTGGCAAGAAGCGACAATGAAGGCTGCGCGCCTGGGTCTGCAAGAAGATCGGCTGTCAGGTCGACGATTTCGTCGCCCTGATCTTCACCAAATGCGGCACAGACAACTTGTACAATCGCCGCCCTGTCGGATTCCTGCGCTGTGCGTACCTGTATATTCATTCAAGACACCTCGTTGCCAATCCTGAACTCGGGCGACTGTCGGGTTTTATGCCTCTCACAAAGCTTACGGCTGCTGAGTCAATTTGATACATCCGCCGCCATCAGGCAGCTCAGCGCTTCCGCCAGGCGGGCAGAAGCGCTATGCATACCCCGGTAAAGGCTCACTGCGCGCATGAACTCTCGCGGATGCCGGCACAGATACAGCGCTGCATCCGGCATGCCGGATCGGTAACGCAGACCTGCAAGTGCGGCCATGTCGGCCGTGTCGCGCAGGGCCGCATCAGACACGACGCGGAGGTTGACAAAGGGCATGCCCGCGCGCTGGAATTCCTGAGCACATGCGGCGCTTTCCATGTCAACGACCTGCGCACGGGTTTTCAGATGCAGCGCAAGCTTATCCGCGGCCCGGTGTATGAACGTGTTCGCCTGGCAGCAGCGGCCTGCAAGCGGGCGCATGCCGGCACTGCTCAAAAC
>VGSH01000048.1 GCA_016875025.1 Deltaproteobacteria bacterium | reverse complement strand
AAATGGTGCCGGTGGTGAGACTCGAACTCACAAGGGCGCGAGGCCCGGGGGATTTTGAGTCCCCTGCGTCTACCAATTCCACCACACCGGCACTGATTGCGGGAAGAAGTTGCTACGGGCAGTAATTATCCGACAATCAGCCGGTGGTGTCAAGCCTTGTGACGCGCGCGAGCCTTGCTGCGGACACAGCGGAGCGGCTTCGGCAGGCCCGTTCATGGTTCGACAGGCTCACCACGAACGGGTCGGTATTTTCTTTTTGAAAGGGGTACAGGACTAGAGCATTTTTCTTTTTATTATGGCCTTACATGCAATGTCATCTCGACCGAAGGGAGAGATCTTGCCGTTTTTTATGAAAGAACACAGATTTCTCAGTTGCTCTGCTCCTTCGAAATGACAATCTTGCTGGCTACAATATTTGGAAAAATGCTCTAACAGGGTGTTGAAAAAGTCCTTTTATACAGGCTGTTCAAAAACACACAGATGCAAGGCATGCAAAATCATGAGGAATGAGGAGTACTTTCGCGTACGCCGCAGTGACGAATGATGAGCGTAACGAAGCTGATGGGCGTTTTGCAACAGCCTGCTAAGGTACATACTCTCTTTCAGACCAACCTCAGCCCTCCATGCCAAAGCGGCGCAGCAGGTGTACGCCGAAGGCATCATGGGCGCAAATGGCGCCTTCAGGGCAGAGCTCCTGACAGCAGAAACAGCGGATGCAGGCTTTGGTATTGATCGCGACCGGGCCTTTGTCCGCCAGACTCATGCACCGGGCCGGGCAGGCTTCCAAACAGATGCCGCAGCGGCAGCACAGTCGAGCATCAACCTTTGGCCGCGTGGTCACAAAGCGGTTCACCAGCCAGGAGACCGGGCGCAGGAAGGCGGGGCCCTCAACCGACATCTGTCCGGCCGGTTTGAGGTCGCGGGTGCGCAGGCCGTCGAGCGGATCGCCGATGCAGGTAATCTCTTCCATATCCACGGTTAAGCCCATGCGCCCAGCTTCGGCCAGCGTATAGACCTGCTGCGGAGAAAACCCCGCCAGATGCGCTGCAAGAGCGTCAAGGCAGACCATGTCCCGCGATGCAGCCAGATAGCCGAGCGGCCGCGGCGTGCCGCTGCTGGGGCCGTTGCCCTCCATGCCGACCACCGCATCAAGGATTGAAATGGCCGGTTTCAGCGTATACGCAAGCTCCAGCAGGAAGCGCGCAAAATGCTGGTAATCGCGGCCGGACTGAAAATGGCGGCGCGCTTTCTGCCTGCCCACGATTACGCCGTAGAGGTTTTTGACTGCCAGGGTCAGCACCATCATGGCGTGCGTCTTAAACTTAGGCACATTGATGATAACATCGGCTTCAGCTGCCTCACGGGCAACCTCAAAACGGCGATGGATAAACCCGGCAGGCGCATCAATGGTGACGCTCTGGCTGAAATTTACAACCTCAATGCCGAATTCGCGGGCAACCTGCATGACGCCGCAGGCCTCGGCCACGCGCTGGGCAGTGCCGTAGCCCGGCGAATCGCCGATAACGACATGCCCGGCTCCGGCAGCCATGCAGCCCTCAATTACGGCCCGCATAACAGCCGGGTGCGGGCTGACCGCTGCTTCAGCAGGAGCCGGCTTCAGGAAATTGGGTTTGATTAAAACGCGCGCTCCCCTGGGCACAATTGCCTGCCAGCCGCCGGGCATGGCACCAATCATGTCATCGAGCGCCTGCTTGACACGCGGGTAGTCGTACTCAGGAACTTGCTTTATGCAGACCGTTTTTCCAGCGTTCATGAAGCCCTCTTCGCGTGTTGAACGGGTCAGTGTATTTTTCTTTTTTCTGTATCCATACAAAAAAGCAGATGTACCCCCGTTCGTGGTGAGCTTGTCGAACCATGAACCGGGCAGTCTCGTGACATGTAATCCGTCCGCCCCTTCGACAGGCTCAGGGTGAACGGAAGGTTTTGGCTAAAAACAATCCTATTCCAGCACCGCAACGGTTTGCGAAAACACGGCGCCGCCCGGTCCGGCAGCGGCAACAGCGTCCGGTCCGGCAAGTGCCTTGATAATCGGTGATGTTTTGAGAGCTGCAAACGCCTGCGCTGCCGTGCGCACATCTTCAATGCCGGTTGCAAATACGTCGGCGCGAGTCTGAGCGCGCATATCTTCGCTCATGTTGATCAGGTGGCGCTGCAGGGACACATAGCCCTGCATGTCCGGCAGCATGTAGCTGTCAAACTCGCCGATGGTGCCGATAATGCTGCGCGCAAGCTCTTCTTTTTCGATTACCACACTGGCCAGCCAGTCCGCGACGCGGTCGTACACCTCAAGCGTAGAGAGCAGGTTCGGGTCGCGGTAGGAGCCGAACCAGAAGGCCCCGCTCAACCGGTCAAAGCCGCACATGGCGCCGTAAGCCCCGCCCTGCACGCGCACTTTTTCCCACAGATACATTGTGCGTAAAAGGCCGGTTATGACATTGATCGAGCCATGATACTGATAGCCGGCATCATAGAGATTAAAAGCCTTGCCGACAAAATTGACCTGGCTCGGGGCCAGCAGGGCCTCGGCCGGGATACGGCTTTCCGGCTGCCAGACCGGGGTATGCACGCTGCGCCGGGGCAGCGTGTCAAGAAAGCAGCCAAGCTCGCGCTGCACAGTGCCGAATGCTTTTGCGTCAATCGTGGCGTTGACAAGCATGTGTTCACGATTAAGCAGCAACTCGCGCATATGCTCGAGTGTTTTTAAAATATCGGGCCAGCCGCTGTCGATGTGCTGTGCAAGATCACGCATAAAACGGTAATAGGTGACCCCGCCCATCTGCTCGGCCGCCCAATCGGCTTCGCTGAAATGAGAGCGCAGACGCGAGGCGACAAAGCTGTGGCCGGCCGGGATCAGGCGCTGCTCAAAAGCGGCCTTTTCCTCGAGTATGATCTGCCTGATGCGCTCCTTTTGATCAAAGCGCGCGCTTGTGAGCACGTCGCCAAGAATTGAAAAAAGATCCGCGCTGCGGGAGGCAAGCGCTTTGGCGCGTACAAAAAGCCAGGCTGCGCCGGTCGGGCTCCGGTGTACGGCCGAGGTGAATGTTGCCGGCCGGATACCGCCGGTATGTGTGCTGATACGCTGGGAGAGCGCTACGAAATCCTGCTCTCCGGCCCCGGTTTCAAGCAAAGCCCGGCTGAACAGGGGCACAAAGGGGAGGTATTTCTGCGGCAGCAGGCGCAGGTTCAGGCCGACATCGCAGTACAGAATGCCGCTTGTGAACAAATCGTGCAGCAGCACGGCTGTGTCGGCAATGCGCATGTGCTCGCAGGGAATAATTCGGTTTTCGCGCGGCAGGTCCTCAAGACGCAAACGCGGCAGGGCTGCCAGCGCCTCGGCAGTGTCAGGCTGCTGCTGGCGCTCGCTGAGCGCTCGCGTGCGCTCAGCGAGATTTTTACGATCCTGCGCGCTCAGGGATGCGGCTGCCTGCTGCAGGCGGGCGCTTTCTTCGTCCTGAAGGCGTCGGGCCATCCCGGGATCAGGCTCCATGATCACGCTCAGCCGGTGCTGATTTTCAAGAAAGCTCTCGCGTATAAGCGTTTGCGCAAAGGCACTGTCAGTGCTGAAGCGTTCACGCACGCGGGCAAGCCTCTTCTCGAAACCGAGCATGCTGAACGGATCGCCGCCATAGAGCCAGACGCTCAAAGCGCGCAGCATCAAGCTCAGGCCGCGCGGGAAGCTGCCGGTATTGTTTTCGCGCAGGCGGAACTCGATCGTGTTGAGCGCGGCTGTCAGCGTGGCTGCATCGACGCCGTCGTGCGCAAGCATTGCCAGGGTGTCCATGATCAGGGTTTCAACCCGGGCGGCATCCCGCGGGTCAATGCCTTTGAGGCCGGTTGAAAACGACATCTGGCGCAGCTCGGTTTCAAGGCCGCCGCCGCACAGGCCCTCGCCCAGCCCGGACTCGATCAGCGCCTTTCGCAAGGGGGAGCCGGGCATGCCGAGCAGCGCGTAGTCCAGCACGCACAGGGCAAGGCTCTCTTCCGTGTTCAATACATCGCCCAGAAGCCAGCTCATGGTCAGCATGCCCGTGCGCGGTCCATCCCCGGGAAAGGGCGCGCGCAGCGTGCGCGGGGCAGGCCATTTCGCCTGCACGTTGATATGCGAATCAGGATCGCGCGCCTCAAAACAGTCAAGATATGCCCCCATGAAGCGCAGACGTTCCTCCGGATCATCATCACCATAAAAATAAATGCGGCTGTTGGCGGGCTGATACATGCGCCGGTGGAAATCGCTAAACTGCTCAAAGGTCAAGTCCGGAATTGAGGCCGGATCACCGCCGGAGTCAAGCCCGTAGGCCGTATCAGGAAACAGGGACTGCAAAGCGATGCGCTCAAGCAGGCCATCGGGCGAAGAGTAGGCGCCTTTCATCTCATTGAACACCACGCCCTTGAAGGAGAGCCCGCCGTCAGGCGTTTCAAGCTCATAGTGCCAGCCTTCCTGCTCCAGCACCTCCGGGCCCAGCAGCGGGAAGAAAACGGCATCAAGATACACGTCAATCAGGTTGTACAGGTCGGCCGTGTTCTGGCTGGCAACGGGGTAGCAGGTTCGGTCCGGATACGTGAAAGCGTTCAGAAAGGTCTGGAGCGACCCCTTGATCAGTTCGATGAAGGGTTCCTTGAGCGGATACTTCTTTGATCCGCACAGGACCGAATGCTCAAGAATGTGCGCAATACCGGTTGAGTCTGAGGGAGGTGTGCGAAACGTGATGCCGAATACCTTGTTGGTGTCTTCATTGCTGATCGAGAGCAGTTCAGCGCCTGATTTTACGTGGCGGTATAAAACTGCGGCGGCTTTCAACTCGGCTATATGCTCTCGTTTGATAATTTTAAATCCATACTTCATCGCGCTATGTGCTCCAGACTATCGGGAATGCTTAAAAGAGGGCCGGCTGCCCGGCGGTCTTCTCAATCGGGTCAAAAACCGTTATCACACCGTAGACGCCGTCATAGCCGGGCTGCATGACCACGTGTCCGGCGCGAAGGCGCTTGATTGCCTCGCCCAAAAGAGGCGGCCCGGCACGCCCCAGATCATCGGGGCTGCAGTTTCGAAGGATGTCGAATTCGCTGCCAAGCGCGCGCAGCAGGCGCATATAGGCGCCCTGCACTTTTTTACTCTGTGCCCCCGCAGCATATATTTCTGAAAGGACTTCTTCAAGCGGTATCAGGGATTCAAAGTCGAATGCGCCTTCAGGACGGCTGCCCGCGTTGCGGTCGGCAAGATCATTCACCCGGTGCATAACCCCGACAGTAACCTTGGCGCCGCATTCCGGGCAGCGCCCCTGCGCGGCTTTGGTCTGCTCCGGGGTCAGGCACTGATCGCAGGCCCGGTGGCCGTCAAGATGGTATTTGCCTTCCTCAGGGAAAAACTCGATCGTTCCCTTGAACCCGGCCGGGTCTTTTGCGCGCAGCGCCTGCATCATGTGGAAATAATTTTTTTCACAGGTAAAGATATTGGCCTCGCGGCCGAGCTTGGACGGCGAGTGCGCGTCCGAGTTGGAAACGAGCACAAAGCTGTCCAGCATGGAGATGCGCCAGTTCATGGGCGGGTCCGAGGAAAGGCCGGTTTCAAGCGCGAAGATGTGCGGGGTAAGGTCTTCGAAACACTCATCGATGCTGTCAAAACCGCTGGCTGAGCCCAAGACAGAAAAATGCGGGGTCCAGATATGCGCCGGGATCAGGACATTGTCACTTGAGGCATCAAGTGTCAGCTCAAGCAGGCGCTTGCAGTCAAGGCCCAGTATGGGGCGGCCGTCCGAAGCAATATTGCCGATTTCCTGCAGGGTTGCGTTCAATCGTCCGGCAGCCAGCAGGTCAGGGGCAAGGATCAGGCTGTGCACCTTGCGCGTGCGATCGTTTTTTTTATAAATGGTACTGATTTCAACACTGAGTATGAAGCGCACCGGGGCGCGACAGCTCTGCGGCACCTGCTCGTCGGCTTCGCGTGCATAGCAGTCCTTCAGGCGGTACAGGCCCGGTTCAGCCGGTTCAAGCTTTTCCTGCAGCTGGGCGTACCAGCGCGGGTGGGTAAAATCGCCGGTACTGATAACCGCAATTCCCTTGAGCTGGGCCCACACGTACAGGTTCTCAAGGTCCATGCGGCTGCTGGTTGCGCGTGAATAGGGAGAATGGATATGCAGGTCTGCGATGAATTCCATGGTGGTTGTCTCAAGCCGGAGCATTCCACGCCGGCTGCAGTGCTGCGCGCATGCGGGCTGCACGAATCAGGAAAAATACCTGCGCGGGTTGTCGGTCAGTATGGTTTCTATCTGTTCGTCGCTTACACCGGCGTACTGCAGCATGGGTATGACCCGCTCAAAAAAATTGGTCGGCTTCCAGTTTTTATAGGGCCCGCTGCCGATTTTGGGCCCGTTGACCCAGTACCAGACCGAATCATGCGAAACAATCAGCCTGTCGAGAAAGCCGGCATCGATGAGTTTTTTCAGGCATTGTACGCGCACCTCATCAGGCATGCCGCCCTCCATGCCGAAGCGGTCAAAACCGATGTAGGAGCCCATCTCGACGATTTGTCGGTGGTAGTTGAAGTTGGTTGAAATGCAGCTGTGGCCCACGATGATTTTTTGAAGCGGCACTCCTTCGGCATGCAGGATTTTTTGCTGCTCCGGCCCCAGGATGCCCTCAGTATGCGTAATAATCGGCGCACCGGTCGCGACTGAAGCCCGGGCGCAGGCTGAGAGCAGCTCATGATCGTCATCGTCAATCTCGCTGCCGGTTACCAGCTTGATTATGCCGGCTTTCACACCGCTTTCTCCGATTCCTTGGCTCAGCTCCCTGATAAAAAGCTCGGCAATAGCCCCGGGGCCGCCCAGCCGCAGGCGCAGGGCCTGATATGTTGAGGTACTGTAAATGCCGGTGCAGCATATGATGTTGAGTCCGCTGTGCTCAGAGACGGCTTTGAGCAGGGGGACGTTGCGGCCCAGATCGGTTGTGGTAGGATCAACAATGGTTTTTACACCGCAGGCCCTGACCCGGGCTGCAACTTCAAAGCAGGTGGACAGTATCTGCTCACGTGCGGCACCCAGCGGCCGGCAGTCCTGCAGGGCCGTGCCGTACTCGACAAACACGTGCTCATGCATAAGCGTGCGGCCGAGCGCATCTGAAGAAACCGGGCCGGCGACTGTGTTGATTGTGGAACCCATGGAATAGTCTCTGTGTGCGAAGGATGTAAGGTTACAAGAAATCTCCTGAAAAAGCCCTGTGAGTATAGGCAGCCCCCGAACCCGTGTCAAGCAAAACACTCCCAGGGTGGACTAACTGCGCGAGTCCAGCATGTTTAAAAATATCCACCACGAAATTCACGAAACACACGAAAGCGGGAAGGCGGATTTTACTGTTCGTGTTTTTCGTGGTGAACTAATCGGCTTATGCCTTTCCTGTTTATATGATTAAAATCGCAAGCGCAATTACTGAATATACAAAGAATTGTATTCGAGCCCGATGGCGATAACGTCGACCTAACTTCTTTTTGTGCTGGACGCGTCCTTTGTGGTATTCTTGCGGCCGATAGTATCTATTATTGTGGTATCAGCTCAGCAGCAGCGCACGAGGTGCAATGAATTCACGCGAGCGTTATATTTTGTATCAAACCTGCTATGCGCATTTTATGGCGCATTTTAACATGCAGGTGTTCCCGGCGCTTGTGCTGCCGCTGGCAACGCTGTACCGGATGGACATGGCGCAGGTGGTCGGCATGTCGTTTGGGATGTACCTACTCTTCGGCCTGAGCGCGCTTGTATGGGGCCCGCTGGCAGACCGCCTGGGTCCCCGCCCGCTGATGCTGCTGTTTTACAGCGGCGCTGCTGTTGCGGCCGGCCTGTGCGCGCTTCAGTATCGCGATCCGGCAGTGCTGCCCGTCTGTTTGGCGGCGCTTGGGTTTTTTTCCGGTATTTATCATCCGGTAGGCCTGGGATGGCTGAGCAAGGAAATGCGGCGCATCAGCCGCGCACTGGCTTTGAACGGTATTTTCGGCAGCCTGGGCATTGCGCTCGCGCCTTTGACCGCCGGGCTTGCGATCAGGCTGTGGGGCATCAGCGGGGCTTTTATGCTGGTGGCGATTGTCAATGGCCTGGGCGTTCTCCTGATGCTTGTCTTCGCGGAGCGCCCCCGGGAATTGCGCGAAGATGTTACGCCGGCAGCTACCGGTCATTCCCGCCCGGTTCCGTTTGCTGTTCTGCTGGTGATCATGATGCTTGCCGGACTTGTCTATCGCGGCTCAACCGTTATTCTTCCGGCCTGTCTCGAATTGAGGAATGCAGGGCTGCTTGAACTGGCGCGCTCTTTTGCAGGCGAATGGCTGACTGCGAATCTGGCGGCAACGATGACCGCAGGGCTTATCCTGCTGCCGACCATCTTCGGGCAGTATGCCGGCGGTTTTCTGGCTGAGCGTTTTGATTTGCGGCTGACCTATCTGCTGTTCCATGCAATAACCATTCCCGCAATTTTGGTTATGGCGCATGCTTTTGACCTGCCGCTTGTCTTTATGGGGATTGCGTATTTTTTCTTTCTGCTCGGCACCCAGCCGATAGAAAACACCCTTGTCGCCCGTTACACGCCGGACCGCTTCCGGCATTCGGCGTTCGGCCTGAAATTCGCGCTGACCTTCGGGGCAGGCGCCCTGGCAGTCAAAATGATAGCTGTCGTTAAAAAGACCGGCAGCCTCGAAGACGTCTATCAGCTGCTGGCCGGGGTTTCGCTTCTGCTGGTATGCTGTATTGTCATCCTTATTCTTGTCACAAGGCCGCAGCGCAAGCCACAATCCTGACCGGTGAGCGCTGGAATACATTTCAAAGAGTATGTGTGCGATGGCTGAACCCGGCATGCCAGAAAAAATCGCCTTTGACGGCGAACACCTGTGGCATCCCTATACATCGATGACCCGGCCCCTGCCCGTATATCCGGTTGCCTCGGCTTCGGGTGTGCGCATTACTTTGCAGGACGGCCGCGAACTCATTGACGGCATGTCATCCTGGTGGTCCTGCATTCACGGCTACAATGTTCCTGAGCTGAACGCCGCCGCCACACAACAGCTGGGAAGCATGGCGCATGTCATGTTCGGCGGGCTTACGCATGCGCCGGCGATAGACCTTGCGGAGCGTCTGCTCACGCTGCTGCCGGAAGGGCTTGAAAAGATTTTTTTATGCGACTCGGGGTCTGTCGCCGTTGAAGTTGCCATGAAAATGGCCCTGCAGTTCTGGCATGCAGCCGGGCGGCCTGAGCGCAGCGGGTTTCTCACCATCCGGGGGGGCTATCACGGCGATACCCTGCATGCCATGTCGGTGTGCGATCCTGAAACCGGCATGCACCGCGTATTTTCAGGCTCGCTGCCCGCCTATCATTTTGCGCCGCGTCCCGCGTGCCGCTTCGGCGAGCCCTGCATTGCCGGGGATCTTGCGCCGTTTGAAGATCTGCTCGTGCGCAATCAGGACCGAATCGCCGCGGTTATCATGGAGCCGATCGTACAGGGCGCAGGCGGCATGTATTTTTATTCAGCGGAGTATCTGAGAGGCGTCCGCAAGATGTGCGACCGCTTCGATGTCCTGCTGATTCTGGACGAAATCGCGACCGGGTTCGGCCGCAGCGGGCGCATGTTCGCCTGCGAGCATGCCGGCATTGCGCCGGATATCATGTGCATCGGCAAAGCGCTGACCGGCGGGTATGTGAGCCTCGCGGCAACGATAACAACTGACCGCGTTGCCCGTATGATTTCAAACAAAGCGCCCGGCCTCTTTATGCACGGCCCGACGTTTATGGCAAATCCCCTGGCCTGCAGCATCGCCTGCGCAAGCATCGATAAACTGATAGCCGGTCCATGGCGCGAGCGCGTCAGCGCAATTGAGCGGCAGCTTAAAGCCGAGCTTGCACCTGCTGCCGGGCTTGCCCACGTTATTGATGTGCGCGCTCTGGGCGCCATCGGGGTGGTTGAATTGACGCAGCCGGTCAACATGGAGCGCATTCAGGCGCGTTTTGTTGAAAGAGGTGTGTGGGTACGTCCTTTTGGGCGTCTCGTATACCTGATGCCGCCGTATGTAATTGAGCCGTCAGACCTGCAGCGCGTGACCGGCGCAATTGTGGATGTGCTGCAGGATATAACAATGCCTGCTGGCAGTTAAATCAAGGTCGTCGGCTGATGCCGCCATCCGATTTTAAAAGAAGAATGGCCTGATATTTTTAATAAAAATTATTATTTATTTTAAGTAATGATATGCCTTTTTTGATATTTAGCTTGACAAAATATTTTCCATCAGTTACGCTTTATGTTGTTAACAATACATTTTATAAAAGATTATCATATGGAACCTGAAGCAACCACGAACAATGCTTCTTTGCCGTACCGGCGTATTTTTATCATTGCAGGCCAAACCCTGCTGATTCCGCTGGCATATTATTGTGCTTTTCTTCTGAGATTTGATTTTGGATATACAGAATTCTGGCATACGGTATATTTCAAAACCGTACCCCTGTTGATCGTCTCCCGCCTTGTTTTCTTCTATTATATTGATCTGTTCAGCGGATGGTGGCGCTACGTTGATTTCGAGGACATCGTCAAGATCGGCAATGCGGTTGTTTTCAGCAGCCTGCTTTTTATCGCCTGCATAGTTTTTATTATCGGTTTTGAAGGATTCCCCCGCTCTGTTTTAATTCTTGATCCGGTGCTGATGTTTTTGTCCCTGTGCGGCATACGAATGGCAACGCGATTGCTGCGGCAGTATATTGAACGGCGCCGGTCAAAGGGCAGGCCCAAACGGGTGCTTATCATGGGTGCCGGCAATACCGGGATTACCGTGCTGAAGGAAATTAAAAGAAGCCCGGTACTCAATCTTGTTCCGGTCGGCTTTGTAGATGATGACGGCGGCAAAAAAGGCTTTAAAATAAAAAACCTGGGCGTGCTCGGTACGCATGCCGACATTCCCGCGCTGGTACGCGAGCACAGGGTTGATGAAGTGCTGATCGCGGTACCGTCGGCCCCGTATCATCAGATACGCAAAATTCTGGACATATGCGAAAGCGTCGGGGTTGCCTACCGGACCATGCCAGGCATTTCAAATATCATTTCAGGGCAGACCTTTATCAGCAGCATGCGCGATGTACATCCCGAAGAGCTTCTGGGTCGGCCGAAGGTGTCATTTGAAAACGAAAAAGGCCGCCTCAAGGCTGAAATTGAAGACAAGTGCATTTTTGTTACCGGGGCCGGCGGCTCAATCGGCTCGGAGCTGTGCCGCCAGATCGCCCGTTTCAAGCCCGCCCGTCTTATCATGTATGAACGCGACGAAAGTCATCTTTTCTATATTGACAATGAACTCAGGAAAAAACACCCCGATCTCAACCTTGTCACGATAATCGGCGATATTCTCAACCGGGATAAATTTGCCCATTTACTCACAACCTTTCAACCTGACAGCATCTATCACGCCGCTGCCTACAAGCATGTGCCCCTCATGGAAAATCAGCCGTCCGAAGCCCTGCGCAACAACCTGATCGGCACAAAAATCATTTCTGAGCTTGCAGTGCAATTCGAGGTACCCAAGTTTGTTTTCATTTCCACGGACAAAGCCGTCAATCCGTCAAGCGTCATGGGCACGTCAAAGCGCATGACCGAAAAACTGCTGCAAACATACAGCGGCGCCCCGACGCAATTCATCTCTGTGCGCTTCGGCAATGTGATCGGCAGCAGCGGCAGCGTTATCCCGCTGTTTAAAAAACAGATTGCCGAAGGCGGCCCCGTGACGGTAACGCATCCGGACGTTACCCGCTTTTTAATGACCATCCCGGAAGCCGTGCATCTTGTGCTGCTGGCAGGATCGCTCGGCAATGGCGGAGAAATTTTTCTGCTCGATATGGGCAACCCCGCACGCATTGCCGATCTTGCAAAAAGCCTGATTGAACTCTCCGGCCTGAAGCCCGGCAAAGATATTGCCATAAATTATATCGGGCTGCGCGAGGGCGAAAAACTGCATGAGGAACTGTACTGGGAAGGCGAGGATATTTTCCCGACCGCACACACCAAGATTCGCCGTCTGGATAAGACCGACTTCAACTATCTGCACTATACCATTCAGGTTCAGGAAATCGAGAAGCTCCTGTCAAAAGAGCATCCCGCGGATCAAACCCTGTTCAAGATGATGTGCGAGATGGTTCCGGAAAATATTCTTGATTTGAATCGGTTTGAAAAAAAGCCCCCTCCCAGGCTCACCCTGGCAAAAGCCTCGCAGGAATAATTGATGCGCCCCGGTGTGCTTTTACGGTCCGCTGAAATCGGGATTAAGCATCCGTCCGGCCTGATACAGATCTTCAACCAGGAGATCCGGCTCGAACCCCTCCTGCGGCGCGGTTGCAGCAGAGTAAACCCCCCCGGACCTTTGCACACGCACGGTCTGCCAGCCCAGCCTGCGCGGTGCCGCGAAATCCTTCAGCGGATTATCGGCAATATATACATAACCCGCCGGGCTGCCGCCAAGGGTGTGCATGATTTTTTCAAACCCGGCCGGGCTGGGCTTCCAGCAGCCGCGGCCCAGTTGATCAGTTAACAGAACTACCTCGAAATAGCGGGCAATGCCGAGCGCGGAAATTTTTGCCGTTTGCGTCTGGACATAGCCGTCTGTTAAAAGCGCAAGCGTTTTGCGGCCGTAGAAATAATCCAGCACGGCGCGTGCGTCCGGGTACAGGGCGATGTCCGGCTGATGGGAGCGGTAGACATCAATGAGCGTGTCAATCAAATCCTGCGAGGGTGTAACACCGCGGGCGGCAAGCACACGGTTGAAAACAGCGCCGCGTTCTCCTTCAACAAACAAAGACCACATGGCCGGAAAAACATCCTGACCGAGAACAGCAGTGTCCTGCAAAAAAGCGCTGACAGCCCTGAACCCGCTCTGCACATAGTGGTGTTCCGGATACAGCGTGTCATCAAGATCAAACACGACGACCCGCATGGCCTGCAGGTTTTCAGCGATACGAATGGTTGACTGGAGAGCGCCCACGGAAGAACCCATCCCCTGAACAGCGTGTACGGATTACATTTTTTGCAAAGCCGGCAGGCCCGGTAAAAAAACAGCATCATCAAAGCGCAGCATATACACGCCCGGTGTAAACGCTAAGCGCAGGTCACCGGGATCGTCGCCACGCGCCATTTGCAGCAGCCAGCGGGGGAAATCAGCACCGGCATACAGGGATAGCGGCGTGCCGCCGCCGAATCGGGGATTGATTTCGATAAACGAAACCCGGCCTTCCGCGGTACGGATGCACTGCACGTTAATAACCCCGCGCGCGCCCTGCAGCTTGTTGCCAAGCGCCCAGCCCGCCTCCATCACGGCCGGATCCATATCGATAACGCTCTTGCTCACCTCGCCCGAGCGCACTTCAATGCGGCGGCGGGGGACGATACAGCGCAGGGCACCGTTAAAATCATAAAGCATGTCAAGGGTAAATTCCCGGCCGGAAACATATTCCTGCAATATCGGTCGCTCCACATACTCCCGGAAAAAAAGCAGTTCGCGCGCAGTATTGATTTTAAAAATACCTTTGCTTGCGCTGCCGTCAAGGGGTTTTATAAAAAGCGGGTAGTGATAGACGGCCTCACGCCCGTGCTCGAGTTCAAAGACGGCAGGCGTATCAATGCCGAGACGGTTAAACAAATCATGCGTTTTATATTTATTCGATGTCGCCTCAATCAATTCGGGATCACTCACCACTGCGTTTGTGCCGATGCGGGCAAAGTCGGGACGGCCCCGGGAGAGCTTCATCAGGTCCGTATCGATTAACGGAAACAGAAGCGCTACCCCCTCTTGGGCGCACAGACCTACGAGACTGTCAATATAGCGCGAATCATCAATGCGGCAGATCAGGCGCGCATCATCGAGCTCGTGCAGCGCCGGCGCATCAGCAGATACATCAACGCCGAGAAGACGGCCGGAAATGTTCAGCCGGGCGAACGTGCTTCTGAAATGGCGCAGCAAAGCCACGCGCCGGCCCACGCTGGTAAATAAAATATTCATCGGCTTTTGAGCCATATGCGATCTCCCGGGCAGGGCTGGTTAAATCTTGTCTTTACAATTCGGAAATTTATTCTAACATAAACATAACCGTATTACGCCAGGAAAAACCGCACACCGGGAGATATCCCAATCCATGCGCAGCAGTGCCGGATTACAGTTTAATGAGCCGTTATGCCGCCATACCCGTATCGGCATTGGCGGGCCTGCCGCGCTGCTGGCGCGTGCGCATACCCCTGTCGATGTGCGCGATGCTGTCACGCTGTGCCGTGAAAAAGGCTGGCCCCTTATGATGCTTGGCCGGGGATCGAATCTCCTGGTGCCGGATGAGGGGTTTCAGGGCTGCATGCTGAAACTGGCCGGCGATCTGAGTGAAATCGTGATCGATACCCGCAACGGTATTGTCAAAGCCGGGGGCGGCGCCTCCTTGATGGGCCTTGGCCTGCTGCTTGCCCGGCAGGGATATCCCGGATGTACCTACATGGGAGTTATCCCCGGCAGTGTAGGCGGGGCTGTGCGCATGAATGCGGGAATTGCCGGCGCACAGGCCATCGAAAAAAATTTTTTGCGCGCTTTGGCGCTTGATCCGGCTACGGGTGAAATTGTAACGCTTGAAAAAAACGAGCTGGGATTCGGCTATCGAACATCCTGCCTTGCCGCCTGCCCGCTGATCATCCTTGAGGCTGTTTTCAGGCTGCCGCAGGAGACAGTCCCGGCGCAGGAAACGCTTCGAGACCTGCAGGCTCTTTTGAGAAAGCGCCATGGCGCACAGCCGCGCTGCTATCGCACGTTCGGCTCAACTTTCAAAAACCCGCCCGGCCCGCTGCGCCCGGCTGGATGGTACCTTGAACAGGTCGGCATGCAGGGGATGCGTATCAACCGCGCAATGGTGGCCCGCGAGCATGCCAACTGGATTCTGAATACCGGCGGAGCAACCAGCGCGGCTGTTGCTGAGCTGATGCGAATCGGCCGCACGCGCGTGTTTGAACAGTTCGGGGTGCATCTGGCGGAGGAGGTTGTCGTGGTGCCGCCCTCAGCACCTGCTATGCCGAACTGATCGCCTCTCTGGCTGGATCTGTGAGCTTGCGCACGGGAGCCTCGGCTCGGGGCTGTTACGGCGGGAAGGCCGGGTAGCCTTCCCAAGCCCACCGTTGCGGATGTGCGCAGACCGGTTGTAAGAAGCCCCGCTGCTCAGGAACCCGGGCCGTGCGCGCGGATGATTCGCAGCCTGCTCAAAAGCCGATCGACAAGCCGCGAACGCTGCCATGGCACATTGTTCTCAACCGTGATGACCTTGTAGTTATTATCCAGCAAACAGTAGCCTTTCCAGCTGCCAGGCAGGCCGTGAAAAATTGTGCCGCCATATTCGGTGCTGAACCATTTGTGATGATGGCCGAACAGCCACAGGCGCGGCTTGAAGTGCTCGAGGAGCTCGCGGCTGCGCGGGAATCCGGGCGTCCCGAAGTACTCAAGACCCGGCGTATTGGGCACGCCGATGCCGTTCGGGCAGTCATGCGAAATGATGATGTCGGCCTGATCCGGCCCCAGCGCAAGACAGGCATTGATGTGGTGATCCCTGATGACCGCGCCGGGCTGCGTATTGAGCGCATCCATATAAGCTGCCCCGCCCATGCACAGCATGCGGTAGGGCCCGATTGTCTGCACGGTCGCGCGCGGCAGGTGTGTAAAATACAGGCCGTTATAGCGCGCAAGCAGCGCGTCGAACTCCCTGAAATCCTCATGATTGCCTTCAATGAAGTATACGGGCCTGAGGAAGCGCAAGCCCTGTCTGACGAAAAAATTGTGCAGATGCTCGCGGTACAGGCCGAAATCGCCAAGGTGCAGGACGCAATCAACCGGCATGCCCAGCATTTTTTCAGCATGCTCGATCTGGCGGTTGACAATGCCGTAGTAACAGTGGGTGTCGGCTATAACGAGGATCATGTCAGGCCTTCACGCTGGCCGGTAAAGTCGTAGCTCAGCCGGGTCTGGAAATTTTTTATCTGCGAAAAAATTTCCTTGAGCAGCCGCTGTTCAATAATCGACAACGAGCGCGGGTTGATGTAGTTGTCCGGCGGCAGACCCCGACCGATGGCGGCCGCCTGCGTGCGAAGCCGTATCTGCATCAGGTAGGTGTAGGCCTGGGTCATTTCATTGTGGTTCTGCAGCGACATGATATTCTTTTCATGCAGCTGCCTGAGGCGCTCAAGCGTGTTGACCTCCTCGATATTCTGCTGCAGGGCGTAAATACGCGCGAAATCAACCATGGGCAGCATGGCGGCCTTGATGTCAAAGGCTTTGCCGTGGCGCCCCTTTGCTTCAACCACGAAGCTGCCGAACACGCCGATGGGCGGATTAAGCTGCAAAACATTTCGTGCCAGCAGCTGAAAAAATCGCGGATGCTGGGCGATGACCGCATGCAGATGCAGGTGCAGCTGGACCGCAAAATCAGCCTCGCCCCATGCGCAGCGGAAATCGAAGAATATTTTCGTGCGCAGGAGGTCCTCGGCGCTGCCCTGCGAAATCCAGCGCGTGAAATATCGCTTCCACTCGGCAAGCGGCTGGCACCACTCCGGGTTTTTTGCCATGTTGCCGCCGTCGCAGAAGCTGTACCCGGCGTCGTTCAGCCAGCCGCAGACGGTTTCAGCCAGCGCCAGAAAATAGCCCTGCACGCTCTCAAACAGCTCGGGCTCCACATCATCGAATACGATCGCGTTGTCCTGATCGGTCTGCAGGGTCTGCTCGCGCCGGCCCTCGCTGCCGAATACCAGAAAACAGAAACGCACCGGGGGCAGGCCGTGTTTCTGTACAGCAAGTTCTATAAGCCGTTTCAACAGGGTGTCGGCGACCACAGCGCTTAAGTTGTTGATATAGTCGGGCCGTGCGCCGCTTTGAATCAGATTGGTAATCAGATAGGACAGACTTGTGCGCTGCGCGATAATCGTTTCAGGGTTTGCGGCCTGCTGTATGCGGCGCAGCAGCACGGCCGGAGAGTATTTTTGCAGCGGCGTTATCATGGCATGCGTCACCATGCCGGAAACGGCACCGTGAGCGTCAACCACGGGCACATGCGAAATTGCGTGCTGCTCCATCAGCAGGGCGACCTCGAACACGCGCGCTGTGCGCTCGGCGGTAATGACCGGCGACGACATGATATGCAGCACGGGCTGTTGAAAGTCTGCAGCCGCGTCGGCCAGAAGTGTGCACAGATCGCGATTCGTGATCATGCCTTCGGGCCGGTTGTCCCGCAGAACAACCGCGCAGTCCGTGCCATGATCGGTCAGAAGGCGCGAGACCTCCCGAACGCTTGTTCCCGGAGAACAGGTTACAACATCGCCCTGCGGCAGGCTTTCAAGCGCCTGGCCGAAAAAGAACAGGGCCGATTGCATCTCAGAGAGCAGGCGCTCGCGCTCCTCATCCCGCGCAACCAGGTCGGTCACATCTTCGACAATGCCGTCAAAATACTGCACCTCGCCCTGTTCGTCGCGCACCGCCACGGCCCAGATCGAGCCGCTGAACACGGTGCCGTCCCTGCGGCGCAGTTGCACGATTTCGCGCTCAAGCGCTCCGCTTTCGGCGATCGGGCCCAGTCTGCGCATTTCCTCCGGGTTGTGATAAAGATCCTGCACCGGGCAGGCCAGCAGTTCCTCGCGTGATTCATAGCCGAACAGCTTGACCATGGCGGGATTGACTTCGATAAACACCGGCCGGCTGCCGGCGGTGCGGCGGTACAGGCCGACGTTGAGGTTGTTTGCCAGGGTGCGGAACTTGGCTTCGCTGGCCTCAAGCGCGTCTTCGGCCTGCTTGCGCTTGGTAATATCGGTCACAACAATAATAAAACCCCGGCGCGTCCCGATCTCAATCTGCGAAGTGGACAGGAGAACATCCTTGATCTCGCCGCCGCGGGTAACCATCTGGGCTTCGGACTGATCAGGAACCTGCTTTCCTGCAAACAGGTCGCGGGTGTAGGCGGTGCCGGGATGCTGTGGATTATCACAAAAGACCGCATGCAGCTGAAGTCCTGTAAATTCGGGCTGCGAGTATCCCAGCAAATCTGAAATCATCTGATTGGCATACATGTATTTGCCGTCCAGGGCCATGAGCATGCCCTCGGAGGACGATTCAACCAGGGTGCGATATTTTTCCTCGCTTTCACGCAGGGCCTGCTCGGCAATGCTGCGCTGGCGCTCAGTGTGCAGGGTGTTCACAATGATGGTCGCCAGCAGCACGGAGACCACGCCCAGTATGACCAGCGAGATCTGGATGATATTGCTGGTGATCCGGGAAATTTCGAGGCGGACGTCCTCGATGTAGATGCCGGTTCCTATTATCCATCCCCAGGGCGCAAACCCCTTAACATAGGATATTTTGGGCACGATCCGGGTGGTGTCGTCCTGCCACTGCCACAGGTACTCCACATAGCCGGCTCCGTAGCGGCGCACAACGTCAACCATTTCAACAAACAGCCGTTTGCCGCTTGGGTCGGTATAGTCGGTTAAATCAGAACCGTCAAGATCGCTGCGATAGGGATGAATCACCATGCGGGGGTGCATGTCGTTGATCCAGAAATAATTCTTCATCTGCTTGCCGTAGTGCAGGTTGCGCACCTGCTCAATGGCCTGACGCTGGGCCTGCTCGCGTGTCAGAAGCCCGACCTGTTCATCGTATTCAAATTTTGCCAGAATATTCCAGGCCGCCGTGGTGAGCTCGAGAATCATCTCGCGCTTGCGCTCAAGGCTGTTGTGCTCGATGGAGGGTATAATTATGAGAAACAGGGCCGTCACGAACAGCACGATGGTCAAAATCGTGGGCAGGACGATCCGCAGCAGAAACGAACGCCATTGTTCTGAAATATGAAAAAAATTCATACCACCCCCGGTACGAATGTTATTAACGCGGACGTGGGCCTTTTCCGGGTTCCCGGCGCTGCGCCGCATGGATGCATGTGGTGTCGGCATTTCAACCCCGCAGCACTGTAATAGCCCAAAAGCGGTAAAACTTCAAGGCCGTGCGCAGTTCAATACGAAGTCAAAGAACTGGAATTTTCAGGCGTACTCTGCTATAGTCGCACACTACGTACAGGCTCCGCGGAAGAAAAAACACCACAGGGAGGCACGGCATGCAGATATTTTTAAAGTTTATGGGCTGGGCGATTTTATATTCACTGTTTTATTTTCTTTTCCTGGATATTCTCGGATATACGCCCGGCATGACCGGCGCTCCGCAA
>VGSH01000047.1 GCA_016875025.1 Deltaproteobacteria bacterium | reverse complement strand
TTTGAACCGTATTGAGCTGTCTTTCTCTCCCAACTCCTAACTCCGAACTACAGACTACAGGACAGCCACGGGGGCTGCCCCTTCTAAAGCACCCGGATGTTGAAATCGCCGTCAACAAACGGCAGCAGGGTCTTGATTTTCAGAATGGCGTCCGCGATGATGCCGAAGGCATCCCCGCTGTTAGCGGTGGCGTAGTATTTATATTTCACGCTGCCGAGCGATCCCCCGGTTGCCACATCGTCGCCGGTGAAAAATTTTCCATCCACGCCCGCATCAACGCCGACCGCAAGAATGCTCCCGGCGCCCCAGGTGCCGGCCTTGACGGAGCCGGCATTGCCGCTGATATGCCATATGGCGCCGAGCACGCTGCCCTTGACAGCTGCCTTGCCCAGGGTCAGGCCCTTGGGCGGAGCGCCCGTGCCGGTGAGCATCATCTCGCCCGCAAAGTCTCCGGTGATCGACAGGCTGCTGATCCACGGGGCCTGTATGCTGCTGCCCGGAAGGGCGGCAGTGAGTGAGACCTTGCCAAGCCCGTCAGTCGCAGTCAGGCTTCCGGTCAGCGTGACCGCTTTGGCCTTGATGTCTTTAAGCGAGCCTGCCACGTCGAGCTCGCCGAGCTGAACGCGGGTGCTTTTCAGCTTGGTTGAGATTGACAGGGATGAGCGCTCCGTGGTGCCGGTCAGCTCGATCCGGGCGATATCGATTTCATTGGCCTCGAAGGTGACATTGAGAACGCCGGGGCCTTTCAGGGTAACCGTCACCGGCGGGGCCGGCCCGAGCTTTGCAACGAACAGGTCATCCTTGGACTTGCGGCTGTTGTTCGTGCCGCCGTTATTGTCCCCGCCCCGGAAAGAAATGGAAGCCGCGTCGCCGGCCACGAAGGCATTGCCGCTTGCGTCGGCCGTGACGGCAAGGCCGCTGTCGATGTTCTCGCCGCCGAGGAATGTCGCCCAGGTCATGGCTCCGGCGGAGCTGAGCTGCGCGGCAAAGGCGTCGGTCATGCCTTTATAGCTGTTGGAAGGCTTTGTATTCTTTGATCCTCCCATGAAAAGGTTTGACGCTGTGCCGCCTGTTACGCAGACATTGCCGCTGCCGTCGACCGCTACCCCGAGCCCCCAGTCCGCGTACAGGCCGCCGAGATAGGTAGCCCACGAGAGCGCCCCGGCCGTCGTCAATTTGGCCGCAAACGCATCGGAGCCGCCCTTGGGCATGTTGTTGGCCCAGGCATTGTTGGAGCCGCCGGTAAAGCCGCCTTCAGTGTAGCCGGTCAGGTAGATGCTGTCCGAGCTGTCAATCGCAACACCGAATGCACAGTCCTCATACACACCCCCGAGATAGGTGGACCAGGCAAGCGCGCCGGCGGAAGAGACTCTAGCCAGAAAGCCGTCGTTATCGCCGCCCCGGTAGGTGTTGTTGCGTGCGCTGAAATCGTTCGACGCTGTTTCACCGGCAATATATACATTGCCCGAGCTGTCAAGCGCCACGCCATAGCCGCTGTCGAAATCGCTGCCGCCCAGATGCGTGCCCCAGGTCATGGCCCCGGCCGGTGTGAGCTTCACCACGAATGCATCGTCAGAGCCCCGCCGGTCGTTGTTCATGCCGTTGTCGTTTGACCCGCCGCGGAAGCTGTTCGACCTGGTCGAACCGGCTGCGTACGGGTTGCCGGAGCCGTCAAGGCTGATTGCATAGCCGTAGTCAGGCCCGGTTCCGCCAAGATAGGTCGACCACGAGAGCGCGCCATCGGCTGTCAGCTTTGCCGCGAAGGCGTCAAAGCCGCCTTTATGGCTGTTGTTTGCCGATGCATTGTTCGAACCGCCCCGGAGGCTGCCGGAAGATGTCAGGCCGGTGACATAGACGCTGCCTGCGCTGTCAACGGCAATGCCTGTGCCGTAATCATTGTCATCGCCGCCGAGGAATGTCGCCCACGTAAGCTCGCCATCGGCTGTCAGCTTTGCCGCGAAGGCGTCAAAGCCGCCCTTGTGGCTGTTGTTTGCCGATGCATTGTTTGATCCGCCCCGGAAGTTGCTTGAATAGGTCCGGCCGGTGACATAGATATTGCCGGAAGAATCATGCGCGATCCCGGCCAGCTCCAGGTCGTCCCCGGGGGCAGTCGATGTGCCGCCAAGCCGTGTTGCCCATACCTGCAGGGGATCGGCCGCAGCCCGGCATTCCCGTCCCCACGGGTGCGCTGCGGCAAACAGTATGCAGAGTGCAAGTGCGAAAAAATTTTTAATCATAAAAGCGCTCCCCAGGAAGTACATTTTTGCCTGTTGCCATGGTGATTTCTATCAGGGCAGGCACAGGGGCCTGCCCCTACAAATCCGAACATACGTGCAACCGGCCGGTCGCCCCTGCGGGGTAACCTTTGAACCTTGAACCTTGAACTTATTCAGCGGACAGTCTATACGGCCCGTCCGGCAGGCCGCGTGTCTGCGAGTGTATCGCCGAGAAATTGGCCTGTCTGGCCAGGCCGGGTGTCGGGTCTGAGACAGTGGAATTGAGCACCTGCGTAACAACAGCGTTAACGAGCATGCCGGCGAGCCCGCCGCCGCCGTCCCCGGAAGACGCTTCGGCAACCGAGGTTGAATCCCATAAAAGGGCGCCGGTTTTTACATCAACCAGCTTGAGCGTGGCCCGGACCTTGGTTACCGATTGTATGACCTGGTATTTCTGCCCCCATTCTTCAATGGTTATATACAGCACCGCGTCAGCCCCGATGTGCTCGCCGATTTTTTCCAGCGGGATACCGTTCATGTCTTCGGGTGTGGGCAGGCCGTTCTCTTTGAAGAAGTAGTCGATCATATAAACCGGGAAAACATAATAGCCCTTCTCGGCAAGCGGGCGCGTGATCGTGGACAGGTACACGTAGGGCGCATTGACTTCAATGGAGTTGTTAAGCGGCGGGATGACCACGATGGAGCGCGGCCTGCTTGTTTCAAAGGCCGTGTAGTCATACGGGGCCATTGTTGTTGCGCAGCCTGAAGTCATGACAACGCTGCACGCAAGCACTGCAAGCCACCGCCTGGTTGAGGGATTCATAGCTTTTTCTCCTCGCTGTGCCCGGCGCGTTTCATCATTCCCTCGATCAGGGTACGTGATTCGGGATACAGGTCCTGCTCCTGTTTGAAGGCGGCCTTTGACTGCGCATCCTTGCCCTCCAGCGCGTACAAAAAGCCCAGATGAGCGTAGATGCCGGGCGGAACTCTCTTGCCCGTTGCCGCGGCTTTTTGAATATCGGCGGTCAGTTTTTCGATCTGTGTTCCCGTATCCGCCGAGCCCGGCTTGATATAGGCGTTCTGAATCAACTGCTCATATTCGCCCCAATAATATAAGTCCTGCTGCCTGGCCGCGCACCCGGCTGTCACAAACAGGCTCACCAGCGCAAGCGCTGCCCATGTGTTTTTGTTCATAGGCTGTTATCCCTGTACCTTACGGTTGGATTTTCCAGGTGCCGTTTTCGATATCGCGCACCATGTTATTGACCGATTCCGTAATGGCAAAGTTCAATACTTTTCCGTTCAGGGTTGCGTCATAACCTGCGGTGCCGCCGGTGCCGAGAACTTCCCGGTTGCTCAGGGCATACTCGCCGGCGCCCTGGGTGGAGTACACGATTTGCGATGTCAGCACATCGACAACATTGAGCGACACTTTCGCGTAGGCCACCTGCGTTTTGCCTGCGCCCAGTATCCCGAACAGCTGCTGGTCGCCGCTTACCTTACGGCCGAATTCGGTAACATCGCCGGTTACCTTGTAGCGGGCGCCTTGAATGCTCTGCCGGGCCCCGAGGAATTTTGCTTCCTGCTCGTTTTGCTGAAGATTTTCGTGGTCCACAACGTTAAACCGGTTGGTCTGCTGCAAATGGGTTTTCAATATGGTTTGGGCCTGGCTGCCCAGCATGTCAGTGCCTGAAGAAAACAGCCCCTGCATGTACGTAGAGCGGTTCTGGAAGTTGCCGACCACCAGGGTTGTTTTCGGGCCATTGTAGGCTGTGCCATAGGATTCTACTTTTTCCGAGGCCACCACCCGGTGCGACTCTGTCGCGCATCCTGAAAACGCCATCATTGCAAGCAGCACTGCTGCCAGGCTCAAGCAGTTGAATGAATTACTCTTTAAGCTGTTCATGGAATCCTCCTTTTTAGAAATTCGTATCGTGCTGAATTGTTTGCTTGCTCAGTAAGCCATCATAAACAAGAACTGTGCACTTATTCAACAGATTATTTTCGATAGCCTTTTTTAAGATCATATTATTTACCTGCCCCCTTTGGTAATCTTTTATTGCCTGAACCCTTCAGCACCTCGTGAACTCAGGATTGAGAGATCTCGCAAGACTGAAATTATCTGTGAGGGCATGATTATTCCGCACTAACAGTTCTTATATAGGATTCGTATTGCGGGATAGTGCTGGGAAGATTTATTGCAAAAGGCAATACTATTGTCAAATTAATATGCAAGGATTCCGCAATGTGAAGGGGTTATACTGCGTCCATATATCATGGGTACGGTGTCACGACAGTAGTTTGTTGTGCAGGGCAGGCCGTGCCTGTATGCAGGGGGGAGATTTTTTGGTCCTGCCGGGGTGCTCTGTGCTGCGAATTCCCAACAATCAGGTTCGAACTGACAAAGAGACCGAAAGGGTTATTAAGCGTCTTATTCGGTGCTTTTCGATCTCAGCGACATAGCTTTGCGACTTATTTCTTCAAGGCTGGGTGTTTCATCCATATCCTGGCGCCACTTTGTATAATCAAAGGGCTCCCGCTGGATAAGCGCTATGAATCGTTCCGCCTCAATGTTTCCGAGCTGCTGCGTAAGGGCCTGCAGTCCCCTGGTTTTGATTTCAGTGTCGGTAATCATGTGATCATCTCCTTGATGAATCCGATCGGATCAGTGATTTTAATGGCATCGACAAGCATGGCTTTTTTGAGAATGCCGTCGTCCGTCGTTAAGAAATAGTCGGCTTTCGCAGCAATGGCGCAAGCAACATGCAGGGAATCGAGTTTTTTGAATCCCTTCGCATTGATTACTCGAGCGATTCGCAGCATCTCACTATCTTCCTGAACGTCGTTTGACGAGTATTTGCTCCACAGAGCAATCTGTTCTTTTCTCTCCGGGAAAGGGTTTAAGCCATTCTCGTAATCCAAAATGTATGACCACACAAGATCAACAGACCGAGCGCGAATCTCTTCCTGAACTCGTAACTTGTGCTTCTGATTCAAGGCGAATCCGGATATTCGACTGATCGTCGAACGGCCTGTTGAAACAACAGTTATCAAGATATATTTTCATGAGATCGGTTGTCTGCCTGGCGCGATGCTGCCGTTTAACTCACAGAACATACAGGGCTGCATTTTATAGGACGGCCTGACAATGCTTATTGCAGAAGATAATAATTTTGTCAAATTAATATACAAGGATTCCGCAATGTGAAGAGGTTATACTGCGTCCATATACCATAGATCCAGTTTCGCGCCAGTTGTTTGCTGTACAGGGCAGGCTGCAGCGACTGGAGGATCAAAACTCCCGGCTGCCGATTGAGCTGGGATACAAATGTGCACTTCGCTAAGCGTTCAATAATCGCCGTTGCAAAAGGGACTGCAGGTCACGACGGCCGTCAACAATCAGAAGAACGCACACGACATTTTTTATAACCCGATACACGATGCGATAGGGTTTAAAAAAAATCTCCCGGTATTCGCGAATCCCCAGGGCCAGTAATTCTTTAGGATAGACACCCCGTTCGGGGAATTCCGACAGGCTGGAAAACACTTTTTCAATCCGCGCTAAAACATAGTCGGCTTTTTGGAAGGAATCGTGGAGAGTGAAATGGTACAGTGCAATATAATTATAAAGCTCTTCGAGATCGCGAGCCGCGTCATTGGTGAGCAAAACCTTACATAGCATCATCGCGCATCATGCCCGTCGCGCAGCCGTCGTATCACGTCTTCAGCGGATGAAACCTTGCCTTCCTCAATCTGGCGCATCCCGAGGGCCAGAATCTTCAAGAGGGCCATTGTCTCCTGGGTTCGCTCATAACTCTCAATGTCCTGAACGACGACCTTGGCTTCCCCGTTCTGGGTGATGATCAACGGCTCCCGTTGCTGGCCCAATTCTTTGAAGATTTCAGCGGCATGGGCCTTTAAGTAGCTTATGGGTTTGATTTGTTGTGATAGTTTCATACGGACTCCTTTATTTGTATGATATGACCAAATATAGTCCATAAATGGTCTGCACGTCAAGTGTTACAAGGATTCACCCAACTCTTTTCGGAGCGTGGTCGCACGAGGAAGACCGGGCTAATCTCCGACTCTTCTTGAATGCCAATACCTGGTGCCCCAGTAATAATCGCTCAATTTTGAAATTGTCACGCCCTCTTTTTTTGAGACATGCAGGAAGGAATCATTGTCGATATACATACCGACATGTCTGAGTTTAGAGCCTGTTTTAAAGAACACCAGATCAGCCGGACGAAGTTCACTGCGCGCTACTTCAGTTCCGGTTTGAGCCTGAAGCTCGGTGGACCGGGGCAGCTCTATGCCCAGTTTTTCAAGGTAGGTAATATACACAAAGCCTGAGCAGTCGATCCCCTGCCTGCTCAGGCCGCCGAGCGCATAGCCTGTATCTTTCCACTGCCGGTGCTGAAGATGCAGCAGTTCTTTTACAGCCTTGGAATCGGATAAATCAACCCTTCCCGCAGGTGTGATGCTGTCTGCGGGTTTATGCTTAACCGGCAGGAGGCTGCAACCGGTTGCCGTAAGGGTTACAAGGAAAATTGCGGCGAACAGAACCGTTCTTTTCATACATTCTTCTCTTGATCAGTCCAGCAAAGCGGGTAGCTGCAGCTCTCAGGCCGATTGTTCAAAAATTATTTATTTACCCAGGGATACGGCAGTTTTCCGTTTGGGCCAAAGAATTGCTCCAGTTCTTCAGGGGTTCGTCGCTGGGCATTAAATTGTTTTGTATAGGTTTTTCCTGATGCCTTGGCAGCAATTGTTAAATTGATTGTTGTCCCGTAGTTATCGATTAAAAGCTTTCCAACGACAATCGAGGCCTTAGGCTTTTCAGCTGTAAGATCAAGTTGTCCATTGAAATTTGACAATGTATTTTCAGGTGCGTTTCTATGGCCACCAGCGTTGCTAATGGATGTAATGTCCACTTTGTAGTCTTCCCCGCTTACATTAGAAACAAGGAGGGTTACCAAGCCCTGTGCATCCAGATCACCCGGCCCCAACATAGCTAGCGCTCGCTGAATGTCGTATAGAACAGCAATGTTTTCCTTTATGTGTTCAACAACAGCTATAACTGCGACGTCTTCTTCAATCAAATAGCCGCCACCGTCATAATATTTCGTATACACCTTACGGCCATCAGGGCCGGTTTCAACGAGTGTTGTCATTGACATGGAGCAACCGGCCGTGGCGACCAGGAAAAAAAGTAAGAGGATAGCGAGTGGTTTGTTCATATTGCATTCTCCGTCATGAACGTTAAGGATGAGGGGCGCGGAGACATTTGGCCGCGTCTCTCTCAAGTCGGGTGTTCTCCGAAATCAAGTATCTTTTTTTGATTCGTCGGGAACTATAAAACCTATAGATCTCTTGCGGGGCTTTGGGTCTGGTGCCTCGACTAATTTTCGTATTTCCCGAACCAAGTCAAATAGTATGTGATCATGATCATTTACGCGCTTTTCAAGTTGTTCGACCTTGCGTGAAAGCTTGTCGTTTTTCATGACCATTTCACGCAGGCGTATAAATGTTCTCACAATAAAAACGCTCATCTTGTTGGCTTGCCTGGAATTTAAAACGTTTGCAGCCTGTAAAGCGCCATGCTCAGTAAAAACAAGAGGTGTTTTGCGGCGGCCTCCCCAACCGGAACTTGATGTCGCAAATTGCGATTTCAAGTTGTCGAATTCCTCTCTGGTCAGTTGAAACATAAAATCTTCAGGAAATTTATCGATATTTCTGCGTATTTGTTCGTTCAGGCGCCGTGTTTCAACGCCATAGAGGGCAGCCAGATCGGAGTCTATAATGACCCGTTCTCCACGGATGGTCACAATGATTTTTAAAATTTGTTTTTCAGGAAGAAACGTTATTGAACTTTTCGTCATGCTAAATCCTGTTTAATTTTTAGAAGGACAAAGCGAGCAGCTGCAAAAGCTCTAACCGTTTGTTAAGAGATTTCTATTTTTTTCGTGCGCCAAGCGCTGAACTCTTGCCGGAAATTATTTAAGTACAGCAACAAGACTGCAATGCCTGCAATATAATGAAAGCTTGAGATGATGAGAACAGCTGCAGCCACAAACAGCCATTTCTGTTTGAACACTTTGTAGTTCTGCCAAGCCCAATACAGTGGCAGAAACCAGGACTCAGTAACAGCGGCATAGTGACCCAAAGATTATATTGCTGTAGCGACTTTACTGTGTTGGTAATTTCTGCCGGGTTTTGTTCCTGGTTCTGTGACAAATCATTCAAAGTTGCAAGGAGCTCCAAAGAAGCATAGTGATTGATAATAATTGCTGCAACGCTAATTACCGACAGAAACAATGTTGTTTTTGTCACAACAATTTTAGAAAGGATATCTTTCATGTCTGACTCTTAACGACAAAGTTCACCCGCCGCAGCGGAGCGAAGGTCAGGTGTAGTGTCTGTGTACGCCCGGCATGGGCGTTAACGTATGGCGTGCAAGCCCCCTCTAGAGAAATCCGGTAAATGTTTGGATATAGCATTAGCAGAAGTATCCTCCGAAGGCAAGGGCGCAGTCGCAAGACAGAACGGGACGGGCGAATTATGCTACCGATCTCCCGATATCCTGCTACCCCCCGTTCTTCGTCGCCTGCGTCGGCAATGGCGATAGGCCGAGTTCTTTCAGAAACTCGTTGTGCTTCGCCGTTGACTCACGAATCTCCTGCTCGATCTCGACCAACTGCTTATGCGTAGCGGACAAGTCGATCTGCGGTTCCGGCTCAGCGGTGCTGACGTAGCGTGAGATGTTCAGGTTGTAGTCGTTCTCTTCGATCTCTGCCATCGTCACCCGCCGGGCGTACCGCTCCTCTTCCGTGCGGTGCTGGTAGGTATTGACGATTTTTTTGATATGCTCGGGGTTCATATAGTTCTGCCGCTTGCCCTTCTCAAAGTACTCGGCAGCGTTGATGATCAGCACGTCGTCGGGCTTCTTGCACTTCTTGAGCACGAGAATGCACACCGGAATTCCCGTCGAGTAGAACAGATTCGCCGGCAGTCCGATCACCGTGTCGATGTGGCCGTCGTTGAGCAGTTTTCTGCGGATCGCCGCCTCCGTGCCACCGCGGAACAACACGCCATGGGGCAGGATGATCGCCATAACGCCCGCATCTTTGAGGTAGTGAAACCCGTGCAGCAGAAAGGCGAAGTCGGCCGCGCTCTTTGGCGCAAGCCCGTGGTTTTTGAAGCGCATGTCTTCGCCGAGGGCTTCGTTCGGGTCCCAGCGGTAGCTGAACGGCGGATTGGCGACTACCGCGTCGAACGTCGGTTTCTTCGCCGGGTTCTGCTCACGGAGCATGTCCCAGTCGTTGGTCAGCGTATCGCCATGGTAGATCTCGAACTCCGAATCCTTTACCCCATGCAGCAGCATGTTCATGCGGGCCAGGTTGTAGGTCGTGATGTTCTTCTCCTGACCGTAGATCATGCCGACGCTGCCCCCGGTGCTGACCACGTGGCGGCGAACGTTCAAGAGCAGCGAGCCCGACCCGCAGGCAAAGTCCAGCACGCTTGTCAGCTTCTTCCGCGGGCCGGCTTCGGGGTTCTGCCCGTCGAGGGTGACGATGGCGGACAGGATGTCGCTGATGCGCTGGGGCGTGTAGAACTCCCCCGCCTTCTTGCCCGACCCGGCGGCGAATTGCCCGATCAGGTATTCGTAGGCGTCGCCCAGCGAGTCGGAATCGGTTGAGAACTCGGCCAGCCCCTCGGCTATTTTTTGGATGATCGTGCAAAGTTTATCGTTGCGGGTCTGATAGGTCTTGCCCAGCTTCTCCGAGCCGAGGTTGATCTCCGAGAACAGCCCGGAGAAGGTGCTTTCGAATGATTCATTCTCGATGTACTTGAACCCCTCCTGCAGCGTATTCAGCAGTTCCCCGTGCTGCGTCCGAGCCATGTGGGCGATATTCGCCCACAGATGCTGTGGCTTAATGACATAGTGGGCCTTGCGGCGCATCTGTTTTTCGAACGGGGCGATCTCGCCGGGGTTGTCGTCATACCACACCGACAGCGGCGTCCGGCCGCCGTTGCCCACTGCATCCGGGTCGGGATAGTCCCGCCCCAGTTCCTTCTTCGTTGCCTGCTCGTAATTGTCCGACAGATAGCGCAGGAACAAAAACGCCAGCATGTAATCGCGGAAGTCGTCTGCGTTCATCGCCCCACGCAGTTGATCGGCGATGTTCCAGAGGGTTTTGCCCAGTTGTTTTTGGTTGTTTTCGGTCATGGTTGATTCGCTTTCGTTGTTTCCTTCAATAGTCGGTCCAGCATTCCGCCTGGCGTGACATGGGGAGTGAACAACGTGTCGGCGTGTTCGATAACAAACCGGTTGCGCGCCTCCGCCGCCGCCAGATTTCCCGAAACATCACGCATTTCCAGGATTAGCATCCGGTTCTCTTCGAGCGCGTTGCGCACGCCCGGCGCAAAGGCCGAATCCTCAATGCCCCACGCCGGGCAGGCAATCACCCGCCGACCGTTCTTCAACAGCCAGTCCAGGGTCTCCTTCTCTTGCGGCGAATGCCAACCGCCGAAATAAACATCAGCCTCGGGCATTTGTATGGGAGCCTTCGATGTCGCCCGTGCCGCCCGGCTGCACAGCACCCCCAATTTTTCCCCATTCCACAATGCCGGATTGCCGATGCCCCGCAAACCGCCGCCGAAATCCTGCACGCAGCGCCACGGGTTCATGCGGATATATTCGGCGATGCGCTGCTCCGCCTCCACCGAACGCACAATCATCTCATAATAATTGCGATGCCAGAGGGGGGCGAGGCGGGCGGCATCGGCTGCGCGAGAGGGGGCGAGGCAGGCCTCGCCCCTACGCCGCTGCCGTACGGGCGACACCTGTGTCGCCCTGTTTGCCGCCCCTTCCTGCGCCCGATTCCATTCCCGCGACACCGCCGCCTTGAACCCGCCGATCACATCGCCCAACCGCAACGCACCCTTTTGCATATAAACCAATGCATGAAAATGATCCGGCATAATCACCCATTCGCCCCAGCGCATCCCCGGGCATTTTTCCTCCGTGATCCGCAACCGCTCCTCAATGAGCTCCCGTACGGGCGCAGCCTGAGTCGCCCCAAAAGGCGCACAACCGCAGGCGGCAATCGACTCCCGATGCGCGCAGATCGTCACAAAATACACCCCGCCCCCGGCATAATCATGGCTCGGCAGCCGGATGCTCCTGCGACCTGTCCGCCGAAGCCCTGGCGAAGGAGGATGATGCAATGCCGGATCGTACGTCATGACCTACTGCCCCTCCGGCGCGGGGAAAAGCTGCTGCATCAGGCCGCGCTTGTGTTGCTTGAGGGCTTCGATATACGCCGCCTGCGCGGCGATCAGGGTGTCGAGGGCGGTGAGACAGTCGGCGATGCGGTGTTGCTCCTCCATGTAGCGTGAAATAGGCACAGGTATAGTCTTCAGTTTCGCCAGAGTAAGCTTTGACGGCGCGTTGCCGGTTACGTAGTCGCCGACGTCAATCATCGTTAAGTAGTTCACAAGAAGAATGTCGATTACGCCCGACGGCTTGAGGACGTGAGCATGATTGTTGACCCAGTATTGGCCCTCAGCAATGAATGCGGTTTCTTCAAATGCCTTCCACTTCGCACCATCTTCACCAACCAGCACAAGTCGCTCATCGAAAATGTAATCATCCACGAAATCGACCACGCCGCTTGCGCCATAGTACGGATATGGTCCTGGAGTTCTGTCATTGCTTGATATTGGGACTCTCCGGTTATTCAAGATTTCACAGATGTCTCCAAGCTCTTTTTCCTCCCACTCTCTTTTGTCCCGGAACTCCGGAAAGCGCAGCCTGGGCTTGGTTTCGCCGGGTTGGGGGAAGAGTTGCTCCATGAGGCCGCGCTTGTGGTCGCGCAAGGCCGCCAGCATCCGCCCCTCGGCAGCGATCAGCCCGTCCAGCGAATCCAGACAATCGGCGATCTTTTGTTGTTCCTTTATCGGGGGGATTGGAACCCCAATCCGTGCGAAGTTCTCATAAAAAAGATAGCTGCGTATCCCTCCCTCAACATGGTTGTTTACGGACTTCTCGAATTCACTCGTTCCGAAAAAGTTCAGCAAAAACTGGTCATCAACGTCCGGTCTTGCTTTGAAACAAACATACAAAGAGCTAATGATGATGTTGTCCAAATCGCCGCTATAGCCGATAGAACCAACATTGATTCGAGCGGGGTTATAGGCGAATGTTTTCGGCCCAATGAGCTTGTAGAGCGCGATATCGTAGCCCCGCTTTTCGCTGTCCATTCCTTCAAATTGCTCTGATTGCGGGGTAAAACCGGTTTTGTTGCTAATCGAAAAGACTGGGTAGCCCTTGCCTTCCTTATTTCTTTTATCGGTCTTGGTGGTGATATCGCCAAGGGTCAAGTTCTCCCACCCCGGAGCAGCCCGAAATTCCGGAAACCGCAGTTTCGGCGTCAATGGGCGTTTGCTGTTCTTCTTCATCGTTAACGACTTACTGCTCATACGCATTCAATCCCGAGATCGTCCGGCCGGAGGTGCTCTCTTTCATGCGTTTTCCAGTTTTCTGGGATTCTTCAACGCCTTCTTTTCTTCTGAAGTCAGGCGGCGCTCGACCTTTTTAACATCCTCGGCGGGCGGTAAACTTTCGGGCCGGATGCCCCGGCTGAGCAGCGTGTCGCGTACGGCCTGGTTGTTGGTGACGTGCTCCGTGGAGATTTGCGGCTCGCTTCGCATCTGGTGTTCGCGGGCATTGTGGATGGTGATTTCGGTGGCGAAGTCCTTGGCCTTGAGAATGATCGTAGGGGCGAAGTCCGCCAGCGGGCGGGAGTCGGGCACGCGCCACTGGGCCTTCATTGCCTGAGTGCTCTTGCTGAAAAGGGCCTGATCGCCTTTGCTGCGGATCAGGGCAAAGTTCTGGTTGCCCCCGGTTTGCTCGAAGATGACCGTGGAAAGTTCTTTTTCGGTATCGGAGAGTTTTTTACGTGCGGAAACCCGCTCGGCCTCCAGCAGGCGCTGCTCAATCAGTTCGGCCCGGCGGGTCTGAATCGCGAAATACGTCTGGGCGAAGGCGATTTCCGGCTTCCTGGGGTCGCCATTCTGGGCAATGAGATAGCAGGCGTAGCGGGTGAGCATGACGTCGTCGATCTCTCGTTGCCCTCCTTTGCCCAGCTCGATCATTTTCCCGACGTCGGCAAAATGATCGGCGACGGTGTGGCCGGAGACCTCGCAGGCGGTCTTTGCCTTGGCTATGACAGTCAGGAAGTTGTCCCATTTGGCATAGCCCAGCAGAAACTGGAGATCGCGAGCGAGCCAGTACTCAATGCCGCCTTCGGTCTGCTGGGCATGGCATTCGAATGTTTCGGTCATTGCTTGAATTTGATTGGATTCCATTCAGGCGTCTCCCCTTTGTGTCTTCTCGTACTTTTCGTGGTATATCGCTTCACTCATACGCATTCAATCCCGAGATCGTCCGGCCGCCGGCGCGTTTCTTCAGCAGCGGCACCAGGTCGTCCATCAGTGCCAGTTCCTTTTCGCGGCGCTCGCGCCAGCCGAGGTACAAGGGGCCCATCAGATCGGTGAGCTGCTCGCCGTCAAAGATCATGCGGTCAAGAATGGCGTTCACAAAGGTTTGCAGCGCCCCGTTCGTCAGGCCGTGCTTGTCGGCGACGTCGGCGAGTTCGGCGGCATGGCGCTCGTCTTTGAAGCGCTGATAGCCGTTGCGGACCTCTTCCTCGGTGAGGGGTTTGCCGGTTTCGAGGGTGCGGACGTATGCGGTGATCTCGTCGAGTTCGTCCATGAACTTGGCGTCGGAGCGGATAAGGCGGATGAGTTGCTCGCGGTTCATCTCCTGCTTGTCAGGCGTCTGGCCGCTGAAGCGGGCAATGAGGTTCATGATATAGTCGTAGTCGATATCGGCCGAGGCGAAGAGGACGAACTCGAAGTCGAGCTGGTTAATCGCGTCACTGCCATACTCCGTATCCGGGGTCTCGTGGGCCTGGTAGTCAGATCCGGGCGTGTCGCCGCCGGTCTTGTCCTGTTTGGCTTTAAGGCGTTTGGCGGTTTCGAGATAGACGCCGCGGAATGCGAGAGCGTCGTTTTTGGAGAGGGTCTGCTCGATTTCCCGGCGCTGCTCGTCGGTAAGGTCGGTGTATTGGTCGAGCTGGGTAGTGAGGCGCTGGACCTCTTTGAACTGCTTGACGAAGGCGACGCGGGCAGCGTCGCCCTTGAGGTTAAGGACGGCTTCGGGGCGCGGGTCGAGCCCCTGGGACTGGAGGAAGTCGTCCAGTTCCTGCCGGGCGGCTTTGAGCTGTTCGATCACCACGGGGGCCTTGTCGACAAGCCAGATTTCCTTCGCCTGATCGGCTCGTGCGCCGGAAAACAGGGTGATAGCTTCATCGACGTTGCCCTGCTGGCCGCGGAAGTCGAGGATGTGGCCGTAGGGCTTGGCGGCGTTGAGGACGCGATTGGTGCGGGAGAAGGCCTGGATGAGGCCGTGGTGCTTGAGGTTTTTATCGACGTAGAGGGTGTTGAGGTATTTGGCGTCGAAGCCGGTCAGAAGCATATCGACAACGATGGTGATGTCGATCTTCTCCGCGCCTTTCCTGGGGAGGTCGCGGTTGGGGTATTGCTGGTCCTTAATGCGTTTCTGGACGTCCTGGTAGTAGGCGTCGAACTCGCCGATGGCGTGATTGGTGGCATAGCGGGTGTTGTAGTCGGCGATGATGGCCTTGAGGGCTGCCTTTTTCTTGTCCGGTTCCTGCTGGTTGTCTTCGAGTTCCTGGGGCAGGTCTTCCTGGAGCTGCTTGACGTCGGGGTTGCCTTCGGCGGGCGGGGAGAAGACGGCAGCGATCTTGAGCGGGATGAAGTCGGGATCGGCGGCATGGTGCTCGGTCTGGACCTGCTTGAAAAGCTCGTAATACTCGATGGCGTCGTTGATCGAGGCAGTGGCGAAAAGCGCGTTGAAGCGGTGTTCGCCGGTGGCGGCGGTGTGCTTGGCCAGGATGGCTTCGATCACGGCGCGCTTGGCGAGGGTTTCTCCGGGCTTGGGCGGGTTTTCGCCGTCGGGCTTGAAGTAATCTACGTGAAAGCGCAGGACGTTTTTATCTTCGATGGCGTGGGTAATGGTGTAGGCGTGCAGTTCGTTCTGGAAAAGGTCTTGAGTGGTGCGCAGCGTCTGAACGTCGTCTTCAATCTGCCGGGCGGTGGCGTTTTCGGTAAAGATCGGCGTGCCAGTGAAGCCGAAGAGTTGGGCCTTGGGGAAGAAATTCTTGATGGTCTGATGGGTCTGGCCGAACTGGGAGCGGTGGCACTCGTCGAAGATGAAGACCATGCGCTGGTCGCGGAGCGGTTCGAGGCGCTGTTTGAAGGTGGCCTTGCCGTTCTTCTTGTCGGACTTGTTATATTTGCTGGTTTCGTCGAGAGCGAGGCCGAGCTTCTGGATGGTGGTGACGATGACCTTGTCGGCGTAGTTGTCGGAAATGAGGCGGCGAACAAGCGCGGCGGTGTTGGTGTTTTCCTCGACGCAGCCCTCCTGGAAGCGGTTGAACTCTTCACGGGTCTGGCGATCGAGGTCCTTGCGGTCGACGACGAAGAGGCACTTGTGGATGTCAGGGTTAAGCTTGAGAAGCGTTGAGGCCTTGAAGGAGGTCAGCGTCTTGCCGGAACCGGTAGTGTGCCAGATGTAGCCGTTGCCGCGGTTTTCGCGGATGCACTGGTCGATGGCCTTGACAGCGTACACCTGATAAGGGCGCATCATGAGCATCTTCTGCTCGGAGGCGACGAGCACCATGTAGCGGCTGATGGTCGTGCCGAGCGTACACTTGGGCAGAAAGGACTCGGCGAAGTCGTCGAGACGGGTGATCTTGGTGTTGTCTTCGGCGGCGTGCTGATAGATGGGCAGGAAGTTTTCAGCGGCGTCGAAGGCGAAGTGGCGGTCGTTGTTGTTGGCGAAGTAGCAGGTCTCGGTCTGGTTGGAGACGATGAAGAGCTGGACGAAGCAGAGAAGGGTTTTGGTATAGCCGTTGCCGGGGTCTTTTTTGTAGTCGACGATCTGCTGCATGGCCCGGCGGGGGCTGATACCGAGGGTCTTGAGCTCGATCTGGACGGCAGGGATGCCGTTGATCAGAAGCATCACGTCGTAGCGCTGAAAACTGTAGTCGGTGTTGATGCGGAGCTGGTTGACGATCTCGAAAGTGTTTTTGCACCAGTCCTTGATGTTGACGAGGGTGTAGTTGAGCGGGGTGCCGTCGTCGCGGGTAAAGCTGTTGATCTCGCGAAGCAGGGTCGCAGCGGCGAAGACGTCGGGTGTGACAATCTCGTCGAGGAGGCGCTTGAATTCGCCGTCGGTGAGCTGGACTCGGTTAAGGGCCTGGAAGTGTTGGCGGAAGTTGCTTTCGAGGGCGGCTCGGTCACGGATGTCGGGGCGGTGACAGTATTTGAGATCTTTCAGTTTGCCGATCAGTGCTTGTTCGAGTGATTGTTCGGTCATGATCGACTCTCCGGGATCTCATTTTTCTCGGCGCCTGCTGAAAGCTTCTGACTGCTCGCCGTAGATGTGCTGCAAATATCTGCCGGGATTTTTACGGTGCAAACCGGGTTAGGCAAATTATGTATCTTTGCCATATTCAGACGTTTTCTGGTGAACATAAAACAAATTTGTCAAAAAGAAAAGGCGAAAAGGCAGGCAGCGCGGCGGGCTGATGGTGCTCAGGGCGTTTTCTCAAGCCCGGAATTTTTAAAAAAGCAATTTCTTCGGGTTTAGCCCAAAACCCGTGATGAGGTTTTGTGAACCTTTATCGAGCCACTGTTTTAAAAACGCTTCTTTAAACTGACTGTCGACATTTTGCTGCAGGCCGCAATCCCTGAGTATGAGTTCCATGGAAATGCAAAGATCGCGCCTGCTAATCATGGCAAGTGCCTGTATAGCGGCTTTGTCTGCCGTGCAAAATTTAGGCTCACCGATGCTGCCGGAGTAAAGCAGGGCTATGGCTTCTGCTTCCCCGGCGTCAAGACCCTTTATAAATACTGTATCAAACACATTTTCAAGGGCCGCCATCTCTTCAACTGTTGCGATAGCCTCTTTAATTGCGCCGGTTTTAATAAGCTCGGGCAGGTTGATCGGACTGGGTATGCCGCCTTCGGTATTGGAATAAAAAAAGGCTTCGTCACGGGCAACGGTGGCAGGCACAATTACCTCGACTCTGCTTATCAGGTGCCCCCAGACGCCAAGCTTATATAACTCTATTATGATATTCGCATCAAAGAGTATGTATTTCGGCATTGTAGCTGTCGCTGTCGTCAAGACCGTATTCCTGAAGCACCGTATCAAGATCAAACAGACTGGTATCAAGAAGGTGCGCCAGCTTCATCTTTGAAAGGTTACCCTTTTGATACGCAATAAATGCAAGCCTGACGAAAGGTTCGGAAAATTTCGGAGGGGACCACCAGGAAGCACCCATGGTAGAACGGTCATGGGCCTTAAATTGCTCACTCCGTTTCAGTTCATCAACTACTACCTGAGACAATTTCCCGAGTTTTACTAAGCGGTAAAGAAGCGCATCCGTTGAAACATCAAATTTTCGTGCAATGTCTACCAGATCCATATAGGTGATCTTTCCCTCTTTGACCCGGTCCTCAAAAGCAAATTTCAGGGCATCGGCCGGGAGCAAAAGCCAGGAAGCAAAAGCATTGGCCAGTTTTTCAATTTTTTCCCAGAGTTCTTTATCCTCGCGCAGCACACTGGGCGGAATACTTTTCCAGGTGATGAGGTGAAAAAGCTCATGTGCAAAATTATAATTTCTGCGCCATGGCGCCTCCCTGCTGTTCATTAATATGGCAGGACCAAAATCGCCAATGGTCGTTGCAGCCGAACCTTCCTCAAGCTCTTTGTATAAAATTTTTATTCCATACCGGTCCTGCAAAGTCTTTTCAAGTACTCTGGCGGGGATCTCTCCCAGATGTAAGCTGTTGTGAACAGTGTCGGCAAAACGCTCGGCTTCTTTGTAATTGATTGTGCGCGGGGATGCATCCATTTGTGGCAATGGGTGATAACTGATTTGTTCGCCACTTAATTTTTCAAGCATGTCATAATCTTCGCAAAACTTGTTAAAGATTTGCTCTATTGCGGCCTTGTTCGCTGATGGCTCCTGTCGCCACAAAACCGGCTGCGGTTCTGCAGGCTCAACAAAAGCAAGCAGGTCGCTCATATCGACATGCAGAATTTTAGCTATTTTTGCCAGCTCCCATGCCTTGACTTCTCGCTTGTCCTGTTCAATCTGCGAGATTGTCTCCGAACTGGCAAAACCCAATTTTTCGGCGAGGTCCTTTTGTGTTATGCCTATGCGGTCTCTGTACGACCGAATTTTAGCGCCGATTTTAAACATCTTGCGGGTATCCATGCAGCCCCCAAATTCAAAATAATCTTCTTTGATAATAATTTTATAGCCAATTTCAGAAAAAAATTCAAGTAAATCTTGAATATATATTTTCGGGAACCTTTATTTGTTTTTAATTTTATATAGTATAATATAAAAAACTATTTTTTTTATGTTTTTTGTTAGCAATAAAGGCAAATTTCACAGCAGGCGATTTTTGTGCAAGGCAGCTGCTCTTTGAAGTGCGGTCAGCTCAATTGTTGCGACAGTGTAGCAACAATCTCGTTTTCGTGAACCGTCTCGGCAAATTTCATCGCCGTATACGGCACATTTCAACAATTGTTTTCTCCCGCTGAGGCGCAGCGGCGCGGAGGGGTATGAATAACCGGGCAACCACAGGGGGTTGCCCCTACGGTTGTAACTTTGAACCCTTAAACCTTGAACTGCCTTTTACTCCCAACTCCGAACGCTATACTCCGAACCAGCGGGCGCCACAGGGGGCTGCCTCTACGGCTGCTGCAGCACGGACTCAACCGTATCGGCGATGCGCCCGGCAGCGCCGCTGTTTTCGCGGATGACCGCGCGGGCTTGAGCGCCGGTAGCGGCGCGCTGGTCAGGGGAGCCAAGCAGTGTGCGCAGTGTGCCGGCTAGGGCGGCTCTGTCGGCAACCTGGAAGGCGGCCTGCTGTTCGCAGAGGATGCGGGCGATTTGTTTGAAGTTTTGCATATGCGGTCCGAACACGACCGGCTTGCCTGCCGCAGCCGGCTCAAGCGGGTTGTGGCCGCCGATGCCTTCAATAAGGCTTCCGCCGATAACGATAACCGTGCCGATCGCATAGACACGGACAAGCTCGCCGATGGTGTCGAGCAGAATAACAGGTTCATCTGTGCGCACGGCACCATTGGTCAAGGCGGTGCGGCGCGCGAAGGCAAGGCCGCAGGCGGTTATTGTCTCAGCTGCTTCGTCGAAGCGCGCGGGGTGGCGCGGCGCCAGCAGCAGCACCAGATCGGGGACTTCTTTTCGCAGCTCGATAAATGTTTCGATCACCTGCTGTTCTTCGCCGCGATGCGTGCTGCCGGCAATCAAAAGGGGCTGCTGCGGGCCAAGTCCGAACAGGCTGCGCATTTCCTGCTGTTCCCCGGAAGACACATCCGGCACGCTCAAGTCAAACTTGATATTGCCGCATACGCTGACGCGGCCCGCAGGTGCGCCGATCGCTTTGATTCGTTCGGCATCGGCGCTGCTTTGCATGCACAAACGGCTGACGAGGGCGAGCACACGGCCAAAGAAGAACCGCAGCGCGCGGTAGCGCGGAAACGATCTCTCGGAGATGCGGCCGCTGACAATCAGGATCGGCACGCCCTTTTTGTGAAGGGCCAGGTACAGGTTGGGCCAGATCTCGGTTTCGAGTGCGATAAACAGCGCGGGCTGGATGCAGCGCACTGCGCAGGTGACAACAGGCGGCAGGTCAAACGGGA
>VGSH01000046.1 GCA_016875025.1 Deltaproteobacteria bacterium | reverse complement strand
CTTGATACCATCCCGCAACAGGATCCCGTTATGTGGCGTCCTTTTCCGCTGCCGATGCCGCTGTTCAAAATTGACTGTCGTCCGCATCCCCTTTGCCGCAGGGCTGTGCGGGCTTCTTAGTAAACTTGGCAGTAATATCATGTATTTATGCTCCCCGCAAGTTAAAAATTGATGGAGTCGTAAAAAGTCCGCAGGCAAGGCGCGCAAATCCGAAAGAATGCGGCGTACTGTGCCGTACGCCTCAATGACTGAGGATGCAGGGCAACGCAGCATCCGGATTTTTTACGAGTGTGTCAAAAATTGAATGTATCTCCGGCAAGCATGGCAAAGAGCACATCTGCCTGTCCACCGCATTCGATACGCGGGCTCAAATGATGCTTGAAACCAGTTATAAAAATATGCTAAATTGTATGCATTAATTAAATCAGATACATTCTCAGGAGGTGCTATGCGTAAAATCAGCTGTAAGGCCTGCGTGATAGTCTGGGCGCTTGTGATGCTCGTGTTTCCCTTTTCTTTGCATGCACAATATGATCCGTTTGTTTCAGAAGATTTCAAAAACAGCACCGCGACGGACTGGACTTTTATCAATGCCGCCGGTGACGGTCCGGTTTTGACCGGCAATGGGACTATTGATCCCGAGGGTGAGGGCTGGCTGCGTTTGACCGCGGACAAAGCATTTCAGAATTCGTTTGTGTATTACAATAACGAGATACCTACCCAGTACGGGCTTGTTTTTAATTTTGATTTTGTTGTCTGGAGGAGTTCATCAAGCACCAGGGCGGACGGATTAGCGCTGGTTGTTTTCGACGCGGATGCCGATCCGGTTGAAGCCGGAGGCTGGGGCGGATCGCTGGGCTATGCGCCCCACAGCACCTATGACACCGGCGGTCTCAATGGCGGCATAGTCGGCTTCGGTTTCGATACTTTCGGCAATTTTTCAAATCCGACCGAAGGCCGTATCGGCGGGCCCGGCCGGAGCTCGCATTCAATTGCAATTCGCGGTTCAATGGGCGCCAACCGTTATCTGGGATATGAGTACATTACCGGGGCCTACAGCCTTCCCGTGTTTTCTACGGGAGGTGCTGCCAGCCGAACGGCGGCTACTGTGTACAGTGTTGAGATAATTATCAGCACGGAGAAAAAGGTTACGATTAAATGGAAGCCCTCGGGCGGCTCATGGACAACACTGATTGATCAGTATCAATGTACGCTGACATGCCCTGACTATGTTAAATTCGGTTATACCGCATCAACCGGAACGTATTACAGCTACCATGAAATCCGCAATTTTGAGATAAGGCCGCTGGAGGATCCGACGCTGATAGCGCTGTCGAGCCTTGAGGCCAGCTGGCAGCCTGAAGGCGTTGCGGTTACCTGGGTAACTGATACTGAGATTGATAACGCCTATTTTGATCTGTATCGGGCTGAATCGATTAAGACATTCCCCAAACGTTTTAAGGGCTTCGGGAAGAAGACCAAAAAATATTTTACTAAAAACTGGATGCGCACAGGAGCGTTAGAGAAGATTAACGCTGCGCCGATCCCGGCCGAGGGCCTGGCTCCGTTCGGCACAGCGTATGAATATCTGGACACAGATGTAAAACACGGCAAGCGGTACTGGTACATGCTGCAGGATGTTGATCTGTTCGGCACGGCCACGCAGCATGGCCCGTGCGGCCCTGTATCGGCCTGGGAGGACTGTTCATATGCGCCCTGAGAAGCCAGCGTTTCGGGCTTAAAAAAGGCCGCAGGAATCCGTCGCTGCATAAAAAAACCGTGGCCGGGAGTTGAGAGCAAAACAGTTCAGCCGTGCGACTTACGGCCGCGACCGGGCACGTATATCCATTCCACTTCCGTATGCTTTTCCGCCGCGCAGCTTTTGCATGCCAGAATGGTGCAGCCGGCTGTATTTAAACGGTCCGCAGACCAGGACAGCTGCAACAGGCTAACATCCTGAAAAAACATCCAATTTTATCTTTCTGCTTGCAAAAAGCGCTCCCGCATAGTATATAGACTTCCTTTTTTTGGATTTTTTTCACAGTGGTTGTACATAACCGATCTTGCTCAGGCCTGAAACCTCAGGAAAGAAAACCGTATGAAATTCTGGCGCACGCCCCTTGATGCTGAAAAAATCCACATACGCAGGGGCACCGTAACGATCATTGAGGAGCGCTGCAAGGGCTGCGAATTCTGCATTGAGTACTGTCCACGCAGCGTGCTGGCAATGTCGAATGCTTTCAACGTCAAGGGCTATCATTTCCCGGTTATCGAAGCGGCTGAGTGCTGCGTGAGCTGCCATTTCTGCGAGGCGCTCTGCCCTGAATTCGCAATCTTTGTCACTGAACCCCCGGAGGAGGCGTAGCGCGCTTCTGCAGCGGAGCTTCCGGGTTGCGCAGAGCCGCAGTCGATCAGTTCCGGTTCTGCGCACACGCAGGAGTATTTTCATAAAGGATTACCCATGGCATCCAAAGCGGTTTTAACCGGAACACATTTCATGAACGGCGATGAGGCCTGCGCTGAAGGCGCCCTGGCGGCCGGCTGCCGCTTTTTCGGCGGATATCCGATCACGCCGGCAACCGAGGTGGCCGAGCGCATGTCGCGCCGGCTGCCGCAGCTGGGCGGCATCTATATCCAGATGGAGGATGAAATCGCTTCCATGGCGTCTTTGCTTGGAGCGAGCTGGGGCGGGCAAAAAGCCATGACCAGCACCTCCGGTCCCGGCTTTTCGCTTATGATGGAAAACCTCGGCCTGGGTATCATTACGGAAACCCCGTGCGTGGTGTGCAATGTGCAGCGCGGCGGCCCCAGCACCGGCCTGCCGACACTGGTGGGGCAGGCGGATATGATGCAGGCCCGCTGGGGCTCTCACGGTCACTACGAAATAATCGCCCTGTGCCCGTCATCTCCGCAGGAGATGTTTGATTTCACCATCCGGGCTTTCAACCTGAGCGAGCAGTTCCGCACACCCGTGCTGATCATGGCCGATGAGGTTGTCGGGCATATGAATGAACGCGTGGTGATACCGGCTGAAGATACAATCGAGCTCGTTGAGCGCAAACGGCCGACCTGTGCGCCGGAAGCATTCCTGCCCTTCAGGCCTGAGGCTGACGGAGTTGCGCCCATGGCCTGTTTCGGCGACGGTTATCGCGTACACATCACCGGGTTGACCCATGCTGAAAACGGCTATCCGGCCATGGAAGCCGGCGCTCACGAGCGGATGCTCAACGCACTGGTCAATAAAATAAAGATGAACCGCGACACAATCATCAGCTACGATACCGAGTATCTTGACGATGCCGAGATTGTGCTGGTGGCCTACGGCATCAGCGTGCGCTCGGCCCGGCGCGCAATCCGCGCGGGCCGCGAGCAGGGCCTGAAGCTCGGCCTGGTGAAACTCAATACGGTCTGGCCCTTTCCGGAGGAGTTTATCCGCGATCTTGCGGGCCGCGTGCGCGCCCTTGTCATGCCCGAGATCAACCTTGGGCAGATGGTGCTTGAGCTTGAGCGCTGCGCCGGCGGTCGCTGCCCGGTTCGTCTGGTGGGCCATGCGGGCGGAGCTATTATCCGGCCGGCAGCCATTCTCAACGTCATTAATGATCTAGTAAAGGAGGCGGTATGAACCAACCGGCAACAGCGCCCTGCCTGCAGCACCCGCAGGAGGAACTGCTGCGCAGTGATCGCATTCCGCACATCTGGTGCTCGGGCTGCGGCATCGGCACGGTGTTCAGCTGCGTGCTTGCCGCTGTGCGTAAAACCGGTCTGCCGCTTGACGATGTGGCCATGGTCTCCGGCATCGGCTGTACGGGGCGTATGGCCGGCTATATCAAGGTCGATTCCTATCACACAACGCACGGTCGCGCGATTCCGTTCGCGACCGGATTGAAGCTTGCCCGGCCGCAGGGCGCCGTGCTGGTCGCCTCCGGCGACGGCGACCTGATCGCCATCGGCGGCAATCATTTCATTCACGCGGCGCGCCGCAATATCGATATGACGGTCATCTGCGTCAACAATCTCAATTACGGCATGACCGGCGGCCAGCAGGCCCCCAGCACACCTTTCGGGGCCAAGACCACCACGAGCCCCACGGGCAGCCCGGAAGAGCCCTTTGATTTCTGCCAGCTGGCCACGGCCTGCGGCGCGGTGTATGTGTCGCGCTGGACCAGCATTCACATCCGCCGCCTGACAGAATCCCTGACGAAAGCCATTCTCAAGCCGGGCTTCAGCTTTGTAGAGGTGCTGGCCGCCTGCCCGACCGCGTTCGGGCGGCGCAACCGCATGCGCGAGGCCCTTGACATGGTTAAATTTTTTCATGAGCGCTCAGTCATCAAAAACAATATCGACCCGCGGGAATTCCCGCTCGATTTTAAAGGCCCGCTTGTCGTGGGCGAATTCATCGATCGCGAGCGCCCCACGTTCACCGACAGTTACGCGCTTGTCCACAGCAGTCAGCTCGGCGAATGGCCCGATCTTGAGCGTCAGAAACCCGCAGCCGGTTAGCAGGCCGGCACAGGAGCACCGGAGCATGGAAAAAGAAATACTGATTACCGGATTCGGCGGCCAAGGCATCGTGCTCACCGGCAACATTCTCGGTATGGCCGCGACCCTGTACGACAACCGGCATGCGACCATGACGCAGTCCTACGGACCCGAGGCCCGCGGAGGATCGTGCTCCTCCCAGGTTGTCATCAGCGATGAGCCGATTCTGTTTCCCTACGTTGAACGCCCGCAGGTGATGATCTGCATGAGCCAGGCCGGTTTTCAAAAAAATTGCGCCATGCTGGCTGACGGCGGCATCATGATCTGGGACAGCGATCTGGTAAAGTCCGCAGAGCTGCGTGAGCAGTGGGACTGCTACAATATCCCGGCCACCCGGTTCGCCGAGGAACTGGGCAATAAGATGATGGCCAATATCGTGATGCTGGGCTTTGTGTCCGCGGTATGCGAGCTGGTTGCGCCCGACTCCCTGAAGCAGGCTGTGCTGAAAACGGTTCCGCCCAAGACCCGCGACAAAAACTCGGCCGCTTTTGACCGCGGCCGTGAATACGGCGGTGAAATTTTAAAAGGCCGGGCCCGGCAGGAGCACTGAGACCCGTGAACACGCGCGAACGCGACAGCATCGAGGCTGTGCTGCTGGTCGGCTCAGGCTACGGCGCCCTGAAGGTTGCCGAGGACCTGGTTCAGTCCGGCATTCCCGTGGCCTGGGTGACCGCCCGCCCGCACTACCTTGAGCTGCCCCTGGGCGCTGAAGCGCTGGCCGACTGGCCCGCCGACCTTGATTATCAGTTCCGCCCCCTGTACCTGCGCGTAACGCGCCACCCCCTGCTCACAGCCCTGCCGCAGGCGCGCATCCTGTCGGCAGGCAATGGCACAAACGGCTTTGTTGTAGAGGGCGAGCAGGACCCGCGCTATATTGATTATGACCTGTGCACCGGCTGCGGCAAATGCACTGAACTCTGCCCGCTCAACGATTCAGAACGCCCGCCGATCACGCGCCGCCCGGCCCAGTGCCCCACACGCGCCCTGGTGCTTGATAAGCGCGCCACGGGTGCCTGCCGGGTGGCCTGCCCGCTGGGCGTCAACGCTCAGGCCTATCTTGCACTCACAGCCGCCGGGCGCTTTGATGAGGCTCTGGCCGTCGTGCGCGATGCCAACCCGCTGCCCGGCATCTGCGGCCGGGTGTGCCATCATCCCTGTGAAACCGAGTGCCGCCGCGCCGAGGTTGATGAAGCCGTTGCCATCCGCGATATCAAGCGCTTTCTTGCAGATTTTGAAGCACACGCGGGCGTTGTGCCGAGCTTTATGCCGCCAGCGCAGCGCCGCACCGGGCGCGTTGCGGTTATCGGCTCGGGGCCGGCAGGACTCACCGCAGCGCACTATCTTAACCGGCAGGGCTTTCAGGTTACGGTGTTTGAATCACTGCCGCAGGCCGGCGGCATGCTCAGAGCCGGCATCAATTCCTTCCGCCTGCCCCGCCGGGTGCTTGATATTGAAATTAGGGCCATCGAAAACGCCGGCGTAACCATTCAAACCGGGACAACGGTCACAAGCGTTCAGGCGCTTCTGGCCGAAGGGTTCAGCGCGGTGCTGCTTGCCGCCGGCACACAGGCTGATCTGCAGCTCGGCATCCCCGGAGAGGATCTCCCCGGGATCAACGCCTGCGTATCTTTTCTGCGGGCGGTTAACCTGTACGGCACCGCTGCTGTCGGTGCGAAGACCGTTGTTATCGGTGCCGGCAATTCCGCCATGGATGCGGCGCGTACGGCTTTGCGCCTCGGGGCCGCGAGCGTGACCGTCGTCGGCATCGAGCAGGAAAGCCAATTGCCGGCGCATCCGCGCGAGGTGCGCGAGGCCCGCGAAGAGGGAGTTGCCTTTGTGCTGGGGGCGGCTCCAGTCGCTTTTGAGGGCACGAGCGCGCTTGAGCGGGTTGTGTGCTGTAAGGCACGCTGGCAGCCCCACCCGGACGGTTCACAGGAAATCGTCCATGACCGGGAGGACACTTTCAGCCTTGATGCCGACTGCGTGATTGTCGCGATCGGCCAGCGGGCGCAGCTGAAGGAGTGCGGCCTTGATCAGGAAATAGAGACCGGGCCCGGCGGTCGCGCACTGATCGATACGTGTTATGCCACCCCGGTTGCCGGCGTGTTCGCCGCAGGCGATGTCGCCTCCGGTCCCTCAACCGTGGTCGAGGCCATGGCCGCGGGCCGGGCGGCCGCAGGCAGCATCATAGAGTATCTGACCGGAGAGGTCTGTCCGTTTGATACACCAACCAGAGAAACCCGCGGCGTGGGCGATTACCCCGACATACCCGAGTCGCTGCTGCGCCGCAGGCGTCCCGATGCGCCACAGCGGCTGCCGCGCGTTCGCTGCCGCGATTTTGATGAAGTCGATATGGGGCTGGGCGCTGATGAGGCTGTGGCCGAGGCCAGAAGATGCCTGCAGTGCAGCGTCTGCTGCGAGTGCCGCGCCTGCGAAGCGGCCTGCGAGCAGATCGGGGCCATCAATCATTTCAGCTCCGCAAGGCAGTTCACCATCGCGGCTCCGGCCATTATTGTTGCCGATGCCCTTGAACTGCCCGATGCCGGACTGCTTGACCGGGACCAGGTATTCCGGGTCGCCGACCTGAAGCACGACCTGACCGATGTCATGCTCTCGGGCAGCGCCGCAGCCGGCCGGGCCATGGTTGCCGCCGCAAAGCTGCGCCGGGCAGCCGTTCCCCGGGAAACCGATGTGGAAGATCTCAGCGACGAAGTGCGCATCGGATTTTTTCTGTGTACCTGCAATGACACGCTGGCCTCCCGCAGCGCGCTTGAGCGCGTGCGCGATCTGGCAGGGCACGTACGGGGTGTCGTGCACAGCCAGCTGCTGATGTCGGCCTGTCATCCGGCCGGAGCCGACCTGATCGCCGAAGCTGTCGGCCGCCATACCATCACACGCGTCGTGCTGGCCTCGTGCGTATGCTGCCCGCTTGAATTTCAATGCATTTCCTGCAATGACCAGCGCACCCGTGCGCGGCTGCACCTGTTTGAGCGCCTGGGGCTGCCGCGCAGCCGTTTTGAAACGATCAATCTCAGGGACTCTCTGCTGGCTGAGCGTCTCAGCGATGACGAGGTCGTGGATAAAGCGCGCGATCTGCTGCGTGCATCCTTTGTACGGGCGCGCTACATGGCGCCGCTCACACAGGGCCGCACCGAGATCGGCAAACAGGTGATCGTGCTGGGCGGCGGGGACATCGGCCGCAGCTGCGCGCTCAATCTCGACCTGCAGGGCTTTTCCGTCAGGCTGGTGCATAATCCGCAGCTTACAACCGATCCCCTCCGCCGGCAGCCCCATCAGGTTGACACCTCCGCAGGCAATAACATCACGCATGTTGAGAGCGCGATTATCAGGGACATCCGCGGACAGATGGGTGATTTCACCATCCATGCCCGTCAGGACGGCGCTGCCCGGCGCTGGCGGGCAGACATCGTCTGTCTCGTTGATGAAGCCGTGCTGCCCCTGGCCCTGAACGAGGATGCCCCCGGACTGAAAAAACTGTATCGCTACGACTTTGCTTTCTTTCATACGCCTCAGGCCGGCATGTTCAGGGTGCTGCCGCGCACGCTTGAGCGCGTTCAGGAATTCGAGGCCGGTGCGGCTCTGGCCGCCCAGGTTGCGCGCAGCGCAGCCGAAGCGTTTTTGAAGGATCATCTGCTCAGTCCCCGGGTTGATCCGGAACGCTGCCGGGGCTGCGGCCGCTGCGTTGACATCTGCCCCTTTAATGCCATTCAGCTTGTGCCGGGTCTGGACGGCCTGTACACGGCTGAGGTCGCGCGGCACAACTGCGTGGGCTGCGGCGGCTGCGTGGGCCGCTGCCCGGTTACGGCGCTTGACATGCCCTATTTTTCAAATCAGCTGCTCGAAGCGCTCGTTGCTGACGCCATGGCAGGAGGAAAAACATACAATGAAGCGTCCTAACCTGCTGGGCATCTGCTGCAACTGGAGCCCCTGGACCTGTTTGAATGCCGCCGGCCGCACAAATCTTGAGCTGCCGCCGGATTTGCGCATTATCCGGGTCATGTGCATCGGCCGCATCAATCAGGCCCTGATTCTGAAGGCCTTCGAGTACGGGGCTGACGGCGTTATTCTTCTTGAGTGCCGCGATGAGGACTGCCGTTATGGGCCCGGCCCTGAAGTCGGCCACGCAAACGTAACGCTTGTGCGCTCTTTGCTTGACCTGCTTGGCATTGACCAGCAGCGCCTTGTCGAGCGCAGCTTCGAGGCGCATGAGAAGGATCGCATGGTAACGGAGCTGTGGAATTTTGCCGAACGTATCGAGGCAATGGGTGCTAATCCGGCCAAGCCGCGCCAGGAACGGGAGGCCGTGTAACCGCATGGACAGTGCCCGCATTACTAAGATCATCCGCGACAACGCCCTGTACCAGTGCCTGGAGTGCGGCAAGTGCTCGGCCGCGTGCCCGCGCATGCTGGCCGGCAAGCAGTATTCGCCGCGCCTGCTGGCGCAAAAGCTGATCTCGGAGCGCGATGACGAGGCCTTCATTGAATCCTCGGTCTGGGAATGCCTGACCTGTTCGCTGTGCCAGGAGCGCTGCCCCTCGGGCGTTGACATCAGCCGCGTTATTCTGGAGATGCGCTCGCTGCTGGCTGCTGAAAAGGGCCTCAAGGGCTACCGCGCCCATGACGGCGCGCTGCACTCCTGGATGCGCATGATGACCTCGCCGGAGCTGAAGCAAAACCGCCTGGGCTGGGTGAGCGCTGATTTAAAAACAGCTGAAACCGGCAAGGTTGCATTCTTCAGCGGCTGCGCGCCCTACTTTGACGTTTTTTTCGCGCATCTGGGTGTTGATACGCTCGCCATTGCGCGCGACAGCGTGCGGCTGCTCAACTTTCTCGATATCGAGCCGGTGCTGCTGAAAAATGAGCGCTGCTGCGGCCATGACCTGCTGTGGGCCGGCGACCGTGAAAATTTTGAAACTCTGTGCCGGCTCAATTACGAGGAATTCAAGAAGGCCGGCATAGAAGAGATCATCGTGTCGTGCCCGGAATGCTATTCGATGCTGGGCACGCATATGCCGGAGGTGATTCCGGAGTGCGACATCAAGGTTACGCTGCTGCTTGATCTGCTGCAGAAAGAGGTCCGTAAGGGCGGCAAGGCATTCAAGCCCTTTGAAACAACCGTTACCTATCAGGATCCCTGCCGCCTGGGCCGCGTGAGCGGCTGCTATGAGGCCCCGCGCTATCTGCTGGGCCAGATTCCCGGGCTTGTGCTGCGAGAAATGGAAAACTCGGGGCGCGGTGCGATCTGCTGCGGCAACAGCGGTTTTATCAACTGTGATGCCTATTCGAAAAACATACAGGTGCAGCGCCTGCAGGAGGTGAGCGCTACGGGTGCGCAGCTCCTGGTAACCGCCTGCCCCAAATGCATGATTCATCTGAGCTGCGCCATGCGCGATCCGGCGCGCAATGAGAAGGTCTCAGTCCCGATTCGCGACCTGACCAGCCTGCTGGCGCAGGGCATTGAGTGGACCGGATAGGTGGAACCAAGAATTGTTAAAAGTTTAAGGTTCAATGTTTAAAGTCCTTTTGGCAACATGTATTCTTCGACCGGCGAATGTAATCGAACCTTAAACCTTGAACTTTAAATGTTGATCCCGGGGTGCGCACCGCGCACTATGACAGGCACCATTGTGAGAGGAAAGAATAATGAATCGCACAAGCACACAAGAACAAATCCGCATCGGCGTGTATGTCTGCAAGTGCGGCCTGAACATTGCCGCAACGGTTGACTGTGAGGCGGTTGCCGCCTACGCCGAAGGCCTTGACGGCGTGGTGGTCTCGCGCAGCAGCGCCTACCTGTGCTCCGAGCCCGGCCAGCAGCTGATCAAAAACGACATTGCTGAAAAGGGTGTCAACCGCGTGGTGATCGGCTCCTGCACGCCGCGCCTGCATGAGCCCACGTTCCGCAAATGCCTTGCAGACGCGGGGTTGAACCCCTATCTGCTGGACATGGCCAACCTGCGTGAGCAGTGCTCCTGGGTGCATGCAGACGATCCGTCGGCTGCCACGGCCAAGGCGCGCGACCTGATCCGCGCCGGGGTCGCGCGTGCGCGCCTTTTGCAGCAGCGCAGCGAAACAACCGTACCCGTGAAAAACAAGGCCCTTGTCATCGGCGGGGGCGTTGCCGGTATCCAGGCCGCGCTCGACCTGGCCGACTCGGGCTGCAAGGTCGTGCTCGTTGAAAAACAGCCCAGCATCGGCGGGATCATGGCCAGGCTGGATAAGACGTTTCCAACCCTGGACTGCTCGATATGAATTCTGGGACCTAAAATGTCCGATGCCGGTCGGCATCCAAACATCGAGCTGCTTACCTTAAGTGAAGTCAAAGAGGTTACCGGCTATGTCGGCAACTTTCATGTGCGCGTTCTCAAGCGCAGCCGCTACGTGCGCGCATCCGAGTGCACCTCCTGCGGCGACTGCGTTGCGGTGTGCCCGGTCGTGGTGCCTGATGAATTCAACATGGGGCTCTCATCCCGCCGCGCGATTTACTCACCGTTTCCGCAGGCCATTCCTTCGGCCTACGTGGTCGATATTGAAAGCTGCCTGGGTCACAACCCCATCATCTGCGGCAAATGCCGTGAAAAGTGTGAGAAAAACTGCATCGATTTCAACCTGAGCGATGAGATTCTTGAATTCGATGTGGGAACCATCATCGTGGCGACCGGCATGGAGGTCTATGACCCGACCGAGCTCGATGAGTACAGCTACACGAAATTCCCCAACGTGCTCACCAGCATGGAGCTCGAGCGCCTGATCAACGCGGGCGGCCCGACCGAAGGCCGCGTTGAGCGGCTCACCGATCACCGCGTGCCCGACTCGGTGGCCTTTATCCAGTGCGTGGGCTCGCGCTCCTTTAAAACCGGACACCGCTACTGCTCCAACATCTGCTGCATGAACACGATCAAGAGCACCATCATGCTCAAGGAGCACTACCCTGAGATGGAGGTCAAGGTGTTCTACATCGACATCCGCGCCTTCGGCAAGGGATTCGAGGATTTGTTCCAGCGCAGCAAGCAGCTGGGCGTGCGCTTCATCCGCGGCCTTCCGGGCTCGGTGAAGGAGGACAGCGCGAGCGGAGACCTGATCCTGACCGTCGAGAACACCGCCACCAATTTGCTGGAGAAGCACCGCTGCGGCATGCTGGTGCTGGCAACAGGCGTGCACGCGCCTGAAGACATGCACGTGCTGCAGGAAATGATGGCCCTGCAGAAAACCGCCGACGGCTTCTACCTGGAAGCGCATCCCAAGCTGCAGCCGGTTGATTCCGCGACCCGCGGCATTTTCTTCTGCGGCTGCGCCGAAGGCCCCAAGGACGTGAAGGAATCGGTCACCCAGGCCTCGGCTGCGGCTGCGCGCGCCATGCGTTTGATGACGCCGGGCGAGCTGACTGTTGATTCAATCACGGCTGAGATAAACCCCGAGGCCTGCACGGCCTGCGGCATATGCGCGCGCGTGTGCCCCTATAATGCCATTCAGTTCGACAAGCGCTCGGGCCAGCCCGCAAAAGTTACCACAGCGGCCTGCGCCGGGTGCGGAACCTGCTCGGCCGAGTGCCCGGCGGGCGCGATCGAGATGCATCACTTTACCGATGCGCAGCTCACCGCCCAGATCGACGCGATTTTGTCGGAAGATGTCATGAACCGCATCGTCGTGTTTGCCTGCAACTGGTGCTCATACGCGGGAGCTGATTTTGCCGGTGTTTCACGCCTGCAGTATCCCCCCAATGCCCGGCTGATCCGCACCATGTGCTCGGGCCGGGTGCGCGAGGATTTCGTGTGGCATGCCTTTGCAAAGGGCGCGCCCGTGGTGCTGGTCTCAGGCTGCCATATCGGTGACTGCCACTATATCGACGCCAATCACTGGACCGAGAAGCGCCTGCAGCGCATGTGGAAGAAAATGGAGACCCTGGGCCTGCGCAAAGAGAGATTGCAGCTCGAATGGGTCAGCGCGGCCGAGGCCACCCGCTGGCGCGATGTGATGGAAGACATGGAACAGCTCAGAAAAACCGTCACGCCAAAGGAAGTGGCCGAAACACAAAAAGCACTTGCCGGGCAGCATAAAAAAACCGGCAAACGCTCCGCGAAGAAAAAGGATACCCAGGCGCCGGCACAGCCCGCCTGATATCCCTCTTGCATAATCAGTTTTAAAAACCCACAGCGGGCCAGGGAAATCCTGCCCCGCTGTTTTTATATTTATTGCTAACGGGGTATGCTTAACGATCCAATCGTACGCTGAATCTTTCAACGCTACACAGGGGATGAACTGTACAAGTCCTTCATGCCTGACTTCGATTCGGCATCCAGGGAAAAGGTTGCCTGTCCGTTCAGACTGCTGTCAGCAACTCTCCGTCAATGTATACAAAAAATCTGTGCTCATTGAAGGCATTGCGCTTCTGCACATAGAGCATTTAACATAATCCTGTAACCATTCTGTCATTTCGGGTCCCGCCGCAGCGACTGTGCCGCAATAGCCGGACAGGACAGGCCATTCAGAATCCCCGCTCAAGCGGCATGAGGAATCTTACGTAGTTGATTTTCTTGTATGATAGATTTCTCACCGCCTGCGGCGGATTCGAAATGGCAGTCTAAAATAAATTGCAACACAGTCTCGCAGTCGGGGCGAGAAATCTTTCGTTTTGAAACAAGATCTCTCCCGGAGCCTGTCCTGAGCGCAGCCGAAGGGGTCGAGATGACACACGAATCAAAACGGCTATAGGATTTTATGAATTGGCCTAGCGTCAGCGGAAAAGGGCTGTGGTGATCTTTATGCTCCGTTACTGTGCAACCGCAGGGCAGCGCGCAGCCGCGTTGCGAGCCGGACCAGCTTCCCGGCAATGCCTCTGCGGTACCATGTGCCGGCCCAGTAATGCACTGCGTATGATGCATCGGGAAAGCGATGAAGCCTGAGCATTTCCTTGTGGCAGCGCTTTTCCGTCGGTGTTAACCGGAGCCTGCTGTTTTTCAGATCAACCAGCGGGCAGAAAACCGAATCCGCAACAATCGATACATCGTGCCCGGGATAGCTGCCCAGCGCCCTGTCAAGCATGACCGGGCCGGTTGTCTCGATTACGGATTTTTCCTGTGCGCTGCTGACTAAAACGCTCAGCACATGTTCCCAGAAAGGGTGCCCGGGAGCGGACAGCAGCACAGCGTTGCAGACGAGCCGGCTGCGGCCGTACAGCCGTTCGGCATGCAGCCGTGGTTCACATCCGATGATGCAGCCGGGGCTGCCGCGCAGCAGGCTGTCAAAGGGACGCAGGCATTCACTGTCCAGATCGGCGTACAGGCCGCCGTAATGATGCAGCAGAAGATACCGGGCAGCATCGGCCCGGCTGATGCTGCTGGTGTAGGAATCATACAGCGCCAAAAACGCGGGATAGCGCTCCCTGACAAAGCTGCGGCAGTCCTGATCGGTCCAGAGATGATAGCGCCAGCCCGGGTTCAGCCTCCGCCAGGAAGCAGCATATTTTTCAAAGCCCCGCGGAATGTCGGCGGTTTTCCAGGTTTGATGCAATATCGCGGGAATGTTCATATGCAGGATAAAAAGATTGTCCGTGCTTGCTGACTTTCAAGCGGGCGGAGTTGCTGCTACGATGCGATAAACCGGCCAGGGTTGTTTTTGCGCGTGCACTGTTAAAGAAAGAGTTCATTGGGGTCAGTTGCAAAGAACTCTTCAAGCTGCATGCCGCTGCCGCCGACAATGAACGGCCTGCTGTTTTTTTTCTCGGACAAAAATTTCCCCAGCCCCCTGGCGGGGCGCATTTTGGACGATTTCACTTCTATGGCCCAGGTGGTCTCCGGGGTTTGCACCACAAAATCTACTTCAGCACCGGTTTTGCGCCAGTAATACACTTCGGTGTTCATGCGGGGCATACTGTTGAGTATCTGCGCCCCTACGGCGTTTTCCACGATGCGGCCCCACAGTTCCGGGTTATTGCGCGTTTCCGAAAAAGGTGTTTTTGAAAGCGCTGTTATGAGGGCATTGTTGCGAATAATAAGTTTCGGGCTTGATCCCCGCTTGGGGCGCTCCCCGACCTTGTAGAGCTCAATGCCGTCGACAAGAAATGCCGAAGAGAGCAGGTGCAGATAGTGCGCAAGCGTTGTGGTGTTGCCTGCATCCTGCAACTGCCCCAGCATTTTGTTATAGGAAAGTATTTCCGCAGGGTACCGGATAGCGAGCAGGAACAGATGCCTGAACAGGGCAGGCTTTGTGATGTTCTGCATCTGGAAAATATCTTTGTTGAGAACCGTCTCAATGAGAGAATCACGGATATATGCCTTCCAGGTCTCCTGGTCTGCTTTCAGCTGACCCGTTCCGGGGTATCCGCCGAAGTAGAGCCAGTCTTCAAGTGAGAACCCGAAGGCATCCCGCATCTCACCGTATGACCAGTGCGGGCAGGAGTGCAGCATGAAGCGGCCGCTCAGGCTTTCGGCAAGCCCCTTTTGCAGCAGCAGGGACGATGAGCCCAGCAGCATTACCCTGCAGGCAAGCCCCAGCCGCCGGTCCTCGTCCCAGAGCGCTTTTACGGTCCGGCTCCAGCCCTGAATTTTTTGCACTTCATCGAGAATCAGCAGAGGCGGTTTTTCTTTTTCCCTGCGGGCCATCTGCCAGTGATGTTGTATCCATTCAGGGCCGGGTGGCAGAGAATCGTCGGCTGAGGTATACAGGGTTTTGCCTGCCCATTCTTTTTGTATCTGCATGGCTGCCGTGGTCTTGCCGACCTGCCTTGGGCCGATAATAATCTGCAGCAGGCAGTGAGAGCCCTCAAGCCCTTTTTGAATATGTGCGATAAATCTTCTTTTATAAATCATGACCTTTAATTAGCATATTTATATCGAAATGTCAATATTGCTCAATGGCAGAGCAATATTACTCAATATTTAAGTAATATTGAAAGGGCCTTGCACTCTCGTGCCGGTTACGGCGGCTGCACTTGCAGTCACAACCACTGTAGCAATAATGGCTTTGGATTCCATTGTTTTTTTAGCAGGGTGTTGAAAAAGTCTCTTTAAACAGGCTGTTCAAAAACGGTCAGATGCAAGGCGTGCGAAATCATGAGGAATGAGGCGTACTTTGCAGTACGCCGCAGTGACGAATGATGAGCACAACGCAGCAGATGGGCGTTTCTCAACAGCCTGTTAGAGCATAGTTTGCATGTCCCGGTTTGAATGTTATCGGGATGCCTTGGACTTCTTCAGATAGTTTGAAATGGTACAGTTCTGGAGATCCTCCTCCGTGATCCTCGTGAAGAATCCCTTGTGATGGCATCGTGGACAACGCGTCGTTGTGAGATCCTGGTCTGACCTGGTGAGATGACCGCAATTGCCGCATCGCCAGGCCTGTAGATTTTTGTTTGACACTCTCGGACTGACAAGCGGTGCAATGCAGCCGCCCGAGAGCAGGCAGGCAGCGCTTCCGGCCAGAATAACGCAGACTGATTTTAGAAAGTTCCGTTTGTCCATTTTGAACCCCTGATTATTGTATGCGTCTGCTGTGCGCTTCTTCAGCTTGATTGGTATCATAACGGGAGTCGTTTGTATACCGGCGCGGGATATTTTTGCACAAAACCGGATACTGCGTAGCGCTTTACATACACGGAAGCCTTGGATATACTGTGCCTGACTCACAGCATGATCGCGTGCCGCCAGGAACAGGCAGCATACAGGCCGCTGCCCGTATGGCCTGCCGGCCGTACGGGAATACGGCAGGTAGTGCTGTCCTTTCTCAGGGTGTTCAAATCTTATTACACGAGGCAGATAGACGATGGAAATAATGGCATTTGTCGGAAGTCCGCGTAAGGGCTCCAATGTGGACACGCTTGTGGACCGGGTTCTCGCGGGGGCCGACAGCTCGGCGTCCGTAGAGGCTGAAAAAATATATCTCTACGAGGCCGACATTAAAAATTGCATCGGGTGCCTTGCCTGCACAGCGCTTAAGGGAGGGCAGCCCTGCCCGCTCAAGGACGCCATGCCGGGCATACTTGCGCGAATGATCAACGCCGATGCATTTATTTTCAGCACGCCCAATTATGTGCACTCCATGTCAGCGGCCCTGACGAATTTTTTCTGTAGAATGCAGCCGCTCATAAAAATGGACATTATCCGGGATGCCCAGGGAAACATTACCGGCGCCGATGCAACGACACTCATCAGCGGCAAACGCGCGGTCGCGGTCGTGAGCCAGGGTGATTTCAGCCCCTCGCGCTCGGCCCTGATCCTCAGGTCCCTTGAATCCAACCTGCGGGACTTTAAGCTGAAAGCGGTTGGTGAGGTACTCAGCACGGGCAACCTTGAAAAAGCCGCAGTCAAAGATAAGCCCCATGATCTGGACCTGGCGTTTGCGGTCGGTGCCCGCCTGGCGTCAAAGTGATAATCTGCTGCATGCGGGGAAAGGATAGCCCGAGCAGCCGGTGTTGTGATTAGTGTTGCTAAGGCACTATATTTACGTAATTATTGACACACTCGTAAAAAGTCCGGATGCTGCGTTGCCTGCGGCCTTTTTACGAGAGCGTCCTGAAAAAGAGCATTTTCGGACTTTTTACGACTCCATCAATTATTGATCATACCAGAAGCAGTTTGTATATCCTGGAGGCCTTTTCCGGCGCGGGAAAATGGCGCCAGGATATATCTTTGCGCGTGTTCATTAAGCCGCTTTTTACAACTACAAACCGTTGAAAACCGCCTGGACTTCGGGGCTGTAGCTCTGGCCCTCGGAGTAGATAATAAGCGGAGGCAGGATCGCTGTCCGGCTGCCGGCGTTTTTTATGCCCTCAACCAGCAGCATCACGGCGCTCTCGCCTTCGCAGGAGTGCACACAGCGGAGGACCTTGGGCTCGATCCGGTTCTCGCGCATGGTGCAGATGAGATCAGTGCTGCGGGAGGCCGGGAATATCGCGCAGAATCTGCCGCCGTTTTTTATAAGAAAGGAAGCCGCGCTGACAAAATCGCTCAGGGTTGCCAGAATCTCGTGGCGCGCAGCCGCATCCTGCGAGCCGGGATTGATGCGGCCGGTACCAAGCGGATAAAAGGGCGGGTTGGCAATGGCCCCGTCAAAGGATTCAGCCGGGCGCCGGCAGCGGATTTCTTTTATGTCGGCCTGCTCAATGCGCACGCGTTGCCCGAGATCGTGCAGGTCCACGTTGCGCCGGGCCAGGTCGGCAAGCTCGGGTTGAATTTCAAAACCGGTGAGTGAGCCGATATCAGGTGAGCGTGCAAGCAGCACCGGCAACACGCCGCTGCCCGTGCCGAGATCGGCCACGTTCCCGCGCAACCTCGTGCGTGCAAAAGCACCCAGCAGCAGCGTGTCGATCGAAAACCGGTAGCCCTTCCGGTACTGGTACAGGCTCAGGCGGCCTTCAAAAAGGCTGTGGAGCTCGATTCCTTTTATGTCCATGCGCTGGGCTTTCAGGCAATTATGAAATGTGCTTTACAGCTTTGCCTAACAACGATAAAGTATTTGCCGTAAGGAGTCAACAGAAGCGGCAGATGTCCATCGCCTCTTGTTTTTTACCTGGTGAGTGAATGAAACGCATTATTATCGGAACCGCCGGCCATATCGACCACGGCAAAACTGCGCTTGTCAAGGCTCTGACCGGCATTGACTGTGACCGTCTGCGCGAGGAAAAAGAGCGCGGTATCACGATTGAGCTTGGTTTCGCGGCGCTCGATCTTGGCGATGGGCGGCGTCTCGGCATTGTGGATGTGCCGGGCCATGAGAAATTTGTCAAGAACATGGTCGCGGGCGTAACCGGCATTGATGCGGTCATGCTGATTATCGCCGCTGATGAGGGCGTCATGCCGCAGACCCGTGAGCATCTGGCCATCTGCCGGATGCTGGCGGTGCAGGCCGGCTGTATCGTGCTGACCAAGTCCGACCTTGTGGATGCTGAGTGGCTGGAGATGGTGGCCGCTGATGTGCGCAACTTTGTCGCGGGCTCATTTCTTGAAGGTGCCCCGGTTGTGGCGGTCTCGGCCCAGACCGGGGCGGGGCTCGATGAGCTGAGACTCAAGCTCGCGCAGATCATGGACGGGGTTCAGGAGCGCTCGGCAAAGGGGTTGTGCCGTCTGCCGGTTGACCGCGTGTTCAGCATGAAAGGTTTCGGCACGGTCATAACCGGCACGCTGCAGGCCGGCACTTTTCAAACCGGCGATGAGGTGTCAATTGAACCTGGCGGGCGGCGGGCCAAAATCCGCGGCCTGCAGGTGCACGGCGATACGGTAACGAGCGCCGGCGCCGGGCAGCGCACAGCGATTAACTTTCAGGGGCTTGAAAGGGAATGCATCGAGCGCGGGGATGTAGTCGGTGAGCCGGACACGCTTGTGGCCACAAAAAAAATTGCGCTCTGGTATGAGCATCTTCCCGATGCGGAGCGGAGTTTGAAGAACCGCGCGCCGGTCCGCTTTCACGCGGGCACGGCCGAGCGCATGGGGCGGGTTGTGCTGCTTGAGGCTGAGGAGATGCTGCCCGGTGATACGGCCTTTGTGCAGATCGTGCTCAGTGCCCCGGTGGTTGTGCTGCCGGGCGAGCGGTTCGTGCTGCGCAGCTACTCTCCGGTGGCCACGATCGGCGGCGGCATGATCCTTGACATTCAGCCTCCCAAACACAAACGCATGTCCGAGGCAACGGGTGCGCGGCTCTCCGTGCTGAAAGACGGCTCAATCAGCGACCGTATTCAGCTGTACTGCCGTGAGGCCGGTGTGCGCGGTATGGAATTTGACGCCCTGCTGCGTCGCTGCGGCCGCGCCCGGCCGGAACTGCTCAAGGTTCTGGACGGCATGACAGCGCGCGGGGGAATCACCCTCGTGGCCAAAAAGCCGCAGTTTTTTGCTATGCCGGGCATCCTTGATGAACTCTGCGGGGCTGCCCTTGCGCAATTGAAAGCTTTTCACGAGAGCAGCCCGCTTGTTCCCGGCATGCGCAGGCAGGAGCTGCTCGACCGGCTTGCACCCGGTATCGATCAGCGCCTTTTTCAACGGGTGCTTGACATGCTGGCTGAAAGCGGGGCCATGCGTGTGCAGCAGGAATTTCTGTCGCTGCCCGCGCACCGGCCGGCCCTTCAGCAGGGCCAGCAGAAAACAAGAGATACGGTAGTCAGGCTGTATACAGCCGGGGGTCGCATGCCGCCCACGCGCAGGGAAGTGCTTGAGAGCTCGGGCGTGCGGGAAAAAGAACTTGCTGAAATCCTGCAGCTGCTGGTGCGCGAGGGCGCGCTGGTCAGGCTCAACGATGATCTCTACTATACAGCTGAAAGCATGCGCGATCTGAGCGAACTGGCCGCGCTGTTCATGCAGCAGCATGGCGAGCTGACCATCCAGGGATTCAAAGACCAAACCGGTCTGACCCGCAAATTTCTCATACCCCTGTTTGAATATTTCGACCGCATTCGGCTCACGATGCGGATGGGTGATAAGCGGATACCCCGCAAAACAGCCGAGTAGGGGGATGTTGTGGTTGTGTTGGAATACAACAGAGCGCCATACGTTCTGCAAACCACCATCAGCACGTTTGTCGTTCCGGACAAGCGCAGCGCGACCCGGAACCCAGAGGGCTTTTTGATGGACCCCGAATCAAGTGCGGGGTGCCATAGTCGGATTACAGGTGGGGTTAGCGAAGCGTAACCCGACAACAGCCTGCGTTTCGCGTCCGCCTGTGGCGGATTCCCGAGCCGGGCACAAGTGTGCAGTTATGAGTAGTGAGTTGGTCGTTTGGAGCAGTGTAATTGGATTCTTCTCCGAACACCGAACTCCAATCTCCGCACTGCAGCGCCCTGTGCTGCACTCTCTGAACTCCAGGCTCCGAAATTTCATGGCTGCGAAACGATGGGGTTTAAAACCCAAAAAAGCAGTCGTGCCGGACGATCGGGATAGGGGGCGGTCAGAATCTGACCGCGCCCCTCCCACACCACCCGGCATGCGGGTCCGCACCGGGCGGTTGAAGCAGTTGAGGTCATCGGGCTTATGGTACTCCCGACCCGATGCCCAAGG
>VGSH01000045.1 GCA_016875025.1 Deltaproteobacteria bacterium | reverse complement strand
AAAGCAGAGCAGCACGCCGCCGCAGGGCGGCTTTTCCTCGCGCAGGATCTGCAGGGTCTCGGTGTGCGCGTCGCGGTCGTGAATCACGACCGGCAGTTTCAGGCCTGCTGCCAGGTCGAGCTGGGCGCGGAAGGCGCGCACCTGATCTTGCCGCGGGCTGCGGTTGCGGTAAAAATCAAGGCCCATTTCGCCCAGCGCAACCACCCGGGGGTTGCGCGCATGCTTTTCAAGAAAATCAAGCGCAGCCAGGTCAAGCATTGAAGCGTTGTGCGGATGCATGCCGATGGCGGCATAAATAAACGGGTGGGCGCCGGCGATCTCGATGGCCCGGCGGCACTCCTGCAAACCGATGCCGATGGTGATGATGCGCTCAACGCCTGCGGCGCGGGCCCGCGCTATGACCGCGTCGCAATCGGCATCGAAGTCCTCAAGGTCAAGATGGGCGTGGGTGTCGATCAGCATGCGGCATGTCTCTGTGTGCCGCGGTATCTGCGCGGCGGTTGTATCCGTCAACGGTTACAGGGCTGTGTGCTGACATCAGCCCCGGTGTCAACCAGCAGGCAGTATAAACCACACGGCCGCGTCAAGTCAACGAAAGCCCTCGAAAATCAAGCCTTTTCGGGTGGCTTTGGGGCTGTCGGGCCGTTTTGAGTTGACACTTCCTGAGCCCTCAATTATACTCATGCATCCGGTGCAGACCGCCTTAAGCCGCTGTCTTGGGCGTATTTCCCGGTTGGAAGGTGTGCTTATACCTGAAATGCGCCGCTACGGCGCTGTACATTAATTCATTTTGGAGGATTGAGACATGGCAAAGTGGGCGTTTCTTTTTCCCGGACAGGGATCACAGTATGTCGGCATGGGCAAGGAGCTCAGGGACAATTACAAGGAAGCCGCGGACGTGTTCGCCGAGGCTGACGAGGCCCTGGGCGAAAGCCTTTCAACAATGTGCTTCGAAGGTCCGGAAGACGCGCTGAAGCTGACCGCCAACACCCAGCCGTGCATCCTGACGGTGAGCATCGCGGTCCTGCGCGTGCTGCAGAAGGAAACCGGTATCGTGCCGGCGGTCGTGGGCGGCCACAGCCTTGGTGAATACAGCGCGCTGGTGGCATCCGGCGCCCTGACGTTTGCAGACGCCGTGCGCGTGGTGCGCAAGCGCGGCATGTTCATGCAGGAAGCTGTCCCGGTCGGCGTGGGCGGCATGGCCGCCATCCTGGGCATGGATACGGCCAAGGTTGAGCAGATTTGCGCTGATGTTGCCCAGGGCGAGCATGTGGCCCCGGCCAACTACAACTGCCCCGGCCAGATCGTTATCTCCGGCCATATCGAGGCTGTGAAGCGGGCCGCCGCGAAGGCCGAGGCCGAGGGCGCCAAGCGGGCCGTGATGCTGCCGGTGAGCGCCCCGTTCCACAGCACGCTTATGAAGCCGGCTGCTGACCGGCTGCTGGCCGAAGCCCTGGAGCCGATTACAATCGGTGCGCTCGGCATTCCGGTTTTGTCAAACGTGCTGGCTGATTTTTATCCCGGCCCCGAAGCGGTGAAAGAGCTGCTTGCCCGGCAGGTCAACTCACCCGTGCGCTGGATCGAGGAAATGGAAAAGATGATGGCCGAAGGTGTTGACCGGGCCCTGGAAGTCGGACCCGGCAAGGTGCTGCGCGGCCTGATGCGCAATATCAACCGCGATGTGGACATGAAAAATATCGAGAACCTTGAAACGCTGAAAGATTTCACCGCTGCGCTTTAGCCTGCATTAATGAAAAGGGAGAGCCTGCCTGCAGGCTCTCCCTTTGTTTTTTATCCCGCTCGAAGTAGAGTACCTCACGTGCGCTGTTTGGTCCGCTGCGACGCTAAAAAATCTGCCGGGGAAAGTATGGCGATTCCGCCATAGTGCTGCAGGTTCAGCAGGTGAGAATCGCCCGATACGATACAGGTCGCCCGGGCGGTAACGGCGCATTCGATAAATTTGTCATCGTCCGGGTCCTGCCTGACTGCCCGAATCGCTGCTTCTGGCTTTACAAGAACGCCAACAAGCTCAATTTCTCTCATCACGGCCTGAATGGCCTGCTCTGAGAAGTTGAATTTTCGGCGACGTAAAACACCCCGGATTTCATCAAGAATGTCGCGGGTTACCGCGATGGTTATCCTGCCCTCAATTGCCAGTTCAAGAACATCACGCGGGTTGCCGCCGGCGATGATTGCGGAGACAATGATATTGGTATCAAGGACAACCGTTGTCATATCTGTCCAGACCGAATTCCCTAAGGCCGGCTTGCATAATTATTGCGACTGCCAGAGAATTGTGGGCATAGTTACCTCCGGCTTCTTTTCCGGTAGGCTTTAATTTCCCGTTCGATCATCGGCGCATCAAGGCCCGCCGCCTCAGCCCTAGCGCTGCCGTAGACGAAGATGCTTTTCCATTTCTGTTTGCGCTCTATATACATTCTTGAAGCCTCACGCACCAGTTCTGATCGCGTACGTGATTCCTCGCGTGCGATTGAGTCGATCTGCAGCAGCAGGTCATTTTTAAATGCTATGTTGACAGTGCTCGTTCCCATCGGTGTCTCCTTATGTATACAAAGTTTGTATATATAACTATAGTAGTACAGCAACGCGCTGTCAAGTACCGGAGGCGGGGCGTGCTTCTCCTGCGGTCTGGGCGTCCGACCGCAGGGGAAGTGCTGTGGTTTTTTGAGAGCGTTTCCCGCCCTCAGGGCGCTGCAGCGCCGGGCTGCATCAGGTGCCAGCTTTTGAGAATGGTGAGCGCTGTTGCCAGCGGCGGGTCAGCTTCACTGGACAGGCTGTCTGAGACTGGAGCGGAATCATCTGCCGGGGGCTGCGTATCGCCGTTGAATTCGCGGACAATATCCTTCTCGCGGATAACCACGGCGCTTTTTTCTGACCCGGCAACAGCGTCGCTGCGGTCCTGCACGGCGATATCAGGGACAATGCCTTTTTCCTGGATGGAGCGCCCGCTCGGGGTAAAGTATTTCGCCGTGGTGATGCGCAGGCCTGAGCCGTCGCTCAAGGGGATCACGGTCTGAACAGTGCCTTTGCCGAATGTCGGGCTCCCGACGATGATGGATCGCTTGTGGTCCTGCAGGGCGCCGGCGACGATTTCAGAGGCGCTTGCGCTGCCGGCGTTCACCAGCGTGACCATGGGCCACGCACGCGCGGCCTGATTTTTTTGAGCGTAAAACTGCATTTTTTGATTTTCAAGCTGGCCTTCCGTGTACACGATCATGCCTTCGTCCAGGAATTCATCCGCGACCTTGACGGCCTGATCGAGCAGCCCGCCGGGATCGTCGCGCAGATCAAGGATCAGCCCCTTGAGGCCCGGCTGGCGCTCTTCGAGGGACTGCAGGGCTTTGCGGCATTCCCGGGCGGTATTTTCCTGGAACTGGGCTATGCGCAGATAGCCGTAATACTCATCGATGATATCGGAGCGTACGCTGATGACCTTGATAACATCCCGTATCAGCGTGAAAGCCTGCGGCTCGGACAATCCGTCGCGCATGATGTGAATAGTGACGGCCGTATTGGGCTCACCGCGCATTTTTCTGACCGCGTCCATCATACTCATGTCCTTGGTCAAAGCCCCGTCGATTTTTACGATGTGATCGCCGGTTTTGAGACCGGCCCGGTGGGCCGGTGTGCCGTCAATCGGTGAGACAACCGTGAGCAGGCCGTCCCTGAGGGTAATTTCGATTCCGATGCCGCCGAATTTACCGCTGGTTTCGACCTGCATTTCCCGGTAGACGTCCGGCGGCATAAAGGATGAATGCGGGTCGAGCCGTGAGACCATGCCCTCGATGGCGTTGTACATGGCCTTCTGCAGATCTACGTCATCGACATAGTTTTTCTGTATCAGGGCCAGGGCATCGGAAAATATTTTCAGGTGTTCATAGTCTTCATACTGGCTGGCGGCGAAACCGCACCGGGTGCCGCCGGCAATAATGCAGATCGCGATGGCGGCAATCGCCAGTAAAGCGCGTGGTCTATGCATGGGAACTCCTGCGTCCAGAGTGAATGTACACTACATAAACAGTATAGCCGATTCCGGGAGCAGCAGGCAAATGCAAAAAAACACGCTACCTGTTGCCGCCTTTTTTGAGCCAGTTGAGAGGATCCTGCGGCTTGCCATGATGCCTGATTTCAAAATACAGGCCAGCGCCCTTGAGCGAATTGGTGTCACCCACACGCGCGATTGTTTCGCCCGCGGCAACGATATCATCGACTTTTTTCATCAGCTCTGAGGCGTGCGCAGAGAGGCTGTAGTAGTGCTCGCCGTGGTCGACAATGATCATGAGCCCGAAACCCTTGAACCAGTCGGCAAACGCGACCCTGCCGCTGTGTACAGCCCGTACCGGGGTGCCGACAGGCGCTTTAATGACAATGCCCTTCTGATACGTATAGGTCTTCAGCTCGGGATGGGCCTGCCTGCCGAAGCGCTCGACAATGTCGCCCTTGACCGGGAAATCAAGGCGTGCGCGCATCTGCGAAAACCGAACGCCGGTCGCTGTGTATTCCTTCTTTGAGCCCGGCAGTTTGTCGATAAACTGCTGCAGATGGCGGGAGTATTCCTCAAGCTCTCTGAGGGCTTTGAGCTGCAGGGATTTTTCCTGCTTGATTTTATCAAGGTGCGAGGAGCGCTGCTGCTGCGTGCTTTTGATCTGGTCGCGCGTCCGGGCAATCTGTGCGCGCGCTTCAATAAGCTGGGCGCGGCGCGACTCGAGCTCGTCTTCATGCAGGCGCAGCTGCTTGAGAGATGCAAGCGACCGGCCGAGCAGCGCATGGTCGCGGTCAACAATCAGGCCGAGCGCATGCTCAGTTCTGAGCAGATCATTGTAGCTTGCGGTTGAAAGCAGAATCCGAAGTCCGCTGCGGCGATAGTATTTATACAGGGCGCTGATGCGTTTGCCCACGATGTTTTCCTGACGGTCGGATTCGCGCTGCGCAGCCTGCACGCGGGTGCGGGCCGCGCGGATATCGTCCTGCAGGCGCGTGATGTCCTGTGCTGTGGTTTCATACTGCCTGTTTTCCTGCAGCAGGCGCTGCTCAATCTCATGCAGCCGGCTGATAACTTCAGCCTCTTCCTGCTCAACCCGTGCGAGCTTTTTTTTCTGCTGCTGGATTTTATCGGTAATGTCTTTCAGCGAGGTCTGCCCGGTTGCCTCAGCCTGCGCATTGCGCGCGCAGGCATCCGGAGCCGGGGCAAGGGCTGCGCCCAGCAGCACACAGCAGAGCAGAAAAAGCATACGTGCCGGCATGGTTAACTGTAGTGTGCGTCAAGATGGTTGACTGCAAAAAAACTTCCCGCCAGCCCGAGCAGCGCGCCTGCTGCGGTAATGGCCGCCGCCATCGGCCAGTCCAGAAATACGTAGCTCCCCGATCCGAGGTAGAAGTTCAAAAGGGTGGCGAGATTATTCATGGCCAGCTTTTCAACCCCGAGAACAATCAGCAGCGCCAAGGCAGCCCCGCAGGCGCCCTGAAGCGCTCCTTCCAGCCAGAAGGGGAATTTGACCATCAGGCTGCCGGCGCCGACCAGCTTCATAATTTCGATCTCATCGCGGCGGCTGTAGACCATCAACCGGATGGTGTTGGCGATGATGCAGTAGGTGAATATGATGAGAAAGACGCCCAGCAGCAGGCAGGTCAGACGAGCCAGTTCAAAAAAAGCGATGAAGCGCTCGAGCCAGCGCTGCCCGTACTCAATATCGGCCACCGGCGGCGTCCGGGTGATGCCGGCCACGAAGGCCTCCACGGCGTCGTTTGTGAGATAGGGTTTGTGCAGCCTGATCTCAAGCGATGCGGGCAGGGGGTTGTCCGGCAGTCCGTATAAAATTCCATCCTGCCCCTCCAGCGCGCCTTTTAAAAGCCTCATGGCCTCCTCGGGCGAAACATGTCTGACCTGTTCCACCTCGGGCCGCGCCTCGATTTCCTTTTCAAAGCGCTGCATGTCCTTCGCTGAAGCCTGCATCTCAAAGTAGACGATGATCTGCAGCTGATCGGCCCAGGTCTGCATGAACGCCGACAGGTTGAGCAGCACGAGCAGCATCGAGGTACAGATCGTGAACATTACGGCGATTGTGGAGGTCGTAATCAGACTGAGCGTCAGGTTGCGGCGCAGGTTCTGCAGCGAACTGGCGATACAGTAGCGCAGTCTGGCGATGGCGCTAGCGGGGTTCAATCGAATGGCTCCTGCTCAGACTGATGATTTTGTCGGCAAACTGCTCGGCCATACCGCGGTTGTGTGTTGCGACCACAATGGTTGTGCCGCGCGCGTTAATGGCTTTAAACAGTTTCATGATATCAAGCGCGAGTTGCGGGTCGAGATTGCCGGTCGGCTCATCAGCCAGCAGCAGGAGCGGGTTGTTGACAATGGACCGGGCGATGGCCACCCGCTGCTGCTCTCCGCCGGAAAGGCACGGCGGCAGGGCGTCTTTTTTCTGCAGCAGGCCGACCCACTTCAATGTCTGCCAGACCTTTTTTTTAATGGTCTTGCTGCCGGTGCCGGTTATCTCGAGCGCGAAGGCCACATTTTCAAACACCGTCCGGCTGGCAAGGAGTTTGAAGTCCTGAAACACCACCCCGATACTGCGGCGCAGCGCGGGTATGGCAGACGGCTTGATGCGGCTGATATTGACACCGTTCAGGATGATTTCACCCGAACTCGGGCGCTCGGCGCAGAACATCAGGCGCAGCAGGGTTGTTTTGCCCGCGCCGCTGGGGCCGGTAATAAAAACAAAATCGCCCTTGTTTATTTTAAAGCTGACGTCTACCAGCGCGGGGTTGGCGTTGTTGTAATATTTCGATGCCTGATGAATGTGAATCATGATTGTGTGTGAAACAAGAGCGCATTCGTGATATTTATATAAAAATTCAACTCTTTAGCATATCGGTTATAAACCGATAATGCATTAGAATTTTAGCGGATGACATGGTAAGTTCGGCTTTGGGAGTGCGGAGTTGGGAGTTCGGGGCAGTGTAATGTAATAGTTACTCCCAACGCCCAACTCCATTCTCCAAACTGCAGCGGGATGCTTATGTTTTTTTCAGGGCACGGTTGATGTCAGCCTCGGCTATTACGCCCGCCCGCACAAGGCGGAAGGGGTGCTGCGAAACATCATAGACGGTTGAAGGCAGGGTGCCAGGCGTCGGGCCGGCATCAAGGACAATATCGGCCCGGGCGATGACATCAGGGGTGATATCGGCAACCGATGACGGGTTGGGGCCGCCGCTGAGATTGGCGCTGGTGGAGGTAATGGGCCGGCCGCAGGCACGCACAAGCGCTGAGGCAGCCGCACTGCTTGAAACGCGGCAGCCGATACTGTTTCCGCCGCCGGTCACCAGTGCGGGGAGATCCGGGCGGGCGGGCACGACCAGGGTTAGCGGGCCGGGCCAGAAGCGCTCTGCGAGAAGCCGGGCCTCAGGGGGAACGCGGCTGCTGATGCGCTGCAGGTCTTCTGAGCGGGGCAGCAGCAGTAAAACCGGCTTATGGCTGGCGCGCCCCTTGAGATCGAACAGGCGCGCAAGGGCCTGCTCATCGTCATAGCGCACGCCGATGCCGTACACGGTTTCGGTCGGGTAGATCGCAATGCCGCCCTGCATGATGATATCTGCGGCCTCAAGCAGGGCCTGCGGGTCGGGGTTGTTCGGGTCAATTACAATGACGGGCATTTGTTAATTCTCCAAGGCTGTCCTCGCCAAGGCATAGGCGCGGATGTCGTTTCATGGTATTGTACCGCATGTCCGGGCGTTGCCGTAAGCTTTATTTCCAGCGGCAAGGTGCAATTTTTTTTGATTGAACGTATTTCACCGGTCGTGGGCTTGCAGTCGTGGGCTTGCAGTCTTGACACACCGCCCTGTTTTGTCTATAGTTTTGCAATCCTGACGCGGATTTTATTAAAAATCATTTCAGCACACACAATGCATTTTAAAGTTATCGGTGAAATTCGTTCCATCGAAATAATAGCCTCCGGTCGGGGGATACGGGAACTGCGCCGGTTAAACCGTGTTTATGGAAAAACAGCATGGCGTAAATGCAAGGGAATTGCTAAAGTAAGGCTTGCTGATGGGACAGCATTGCTTGCCGAGTTGCATTGGTATGAAGGCCACGGCAAGGGGAAACAGGAAATGAAAATTAAACGCTACATGGAGTAAGGCGATATGAAGCATACATTCTTATTATGCGTTAATAATAAAAGTTATGAGGCAGCTCTGGAACTTCGGAAACTCTATGAGAAAATTCCTGACAAACAGGCTGAACAGCACAATCAGGTTCGCATAATAGATGAATCAGGCGAGGACTATTTGTATCCGGCCTCTTTCTTTTCGCCGGTCAGGCTGCCGGCTGAAACACGAAGCAGGATTGAACTTACCCGAGCGGCTTGAGGGCATAACCATCATTATAAGGATTCTATGACGTAACAGATTTTCCGTAGGGGCGACCGGCCGGTCGCCCCTGCAGGTGCGCTTGGCGCACCGATAAAAAAAATAGCGTTTTTGCAGTACATATTTCGACAGGGTTTGATATGAAACAACGAGTTTACATCGAAACAACAATACCAAGCTTTTATTATGAAGTGCGGAAAGAGCCTGAAATGGTTGCCCGCAGGAACTGGACACGGGCATGGTGGGACAGATGCAAAAATAACTATGAAGTTGTCTCAAGTCCTCCGGTGCTTGATGAGCTGTCGAGGGGAAACTACCCGAACAAGTCAAAAATTCTAAAGTTAATGGATGATATTTCGCTGGTGCCTGTTGAAAAGCCGGTACTTGATATTGTGCGTGTCTATATTCAAAATGGTGTCATGCCGAACAATCCGGTGGGCGATGCCCTGCATCTGGCGCTTGCATCTTTTCATAAATGCGACTATTTGTTGACCTGGAATTGCAAGCATCTGGCTAATGCAAATAAAGCGACGCATGTAAAACGCCTTAATGCTGTTTTGAATCTTTATACGCCTTTAATGGTAACACCGCTTGAATTAATTCCGGGAGATTGATTATGAAAACCGATGTGACAATAGACAGGGTGAGAGCCGCTAGGAGTAAAATTTCTTCTGCGTGCGCGCACGATCCCGAAAAACTGGTGACGTATTACATGGAAATGCAAAAAACATTGACATCGCGGATGGTTGCCGGCAAGCGACGCACACGAAAGGCGTCGCCGCACAAGCACATGCGTACGTCGGCTTGACATCTTTTACAATGTAGTTTCTAAACCACGCAAAAAGGATTTCTATGACCTGAATGTAAAGACCGTAGGGGCGGTTCGCGAACCGCCCCTGCAGGTGCGCCTGGCGCACCGATAAAAAAAATAGCGTTTTTGCAGTAACCGTTTCCATCGAAAACCGCCAGTTTTTAAACCACGAAACGATCACTGACAGGGACGCGCCAGTAATGGCGCGTCTCCTTGTCATGTGTTTCGTGGTGGGGCCTGGCGGTCCCTCGATGGAGGCACGGACTTGGAGTTCGCGCCTTTTTTTTATGCGCTAACCCCGCCCGTGCTAACCAGAACATGGGGTATACATTGCGCATACTGATTATCTCAAAAGAATGTGATCCAATTGATCTTGGCCGACGACTTGTTGAAGAGGGCAATGCGGTTAAATATTATTGCGACACGCCCGGTTATGAGCGCGTAGGGCTCGGCTTCGGCATAAAGAAGGTGGCTGACTGGAAGCGCGAGCTTGGCTGGGTTGGCAAAAGCGGGCTTATTATTTTCGACTATACCGGTTTCGGCAAAACTCAGGACGAACTCAGGGCGCAGGGCTACGCTGTTGTGGGCGGCTGCGAAGCGGCTGATCGGCTTGAGCTTGATCGTGATTATGCCAATGATATTTTGCGAGGTCATGGCCTGACCACGATTCCGCTGCATCATTTAACCATTGATGCAGCGCTTAAGTTTATAAAAAACAACCGTGGGCCATGGGTTATCAAGCATAACGGCTATGTTGATAAGACGCTGACGTATGTAGGTAAACTGCATGACGGCAGGGATGTGCTGGATTTGCTAAAAAGCTACCGCAAAGAATGCAGCTCCGTGGTCATCCAAAAAAAAGTTGAAGGCATAGAACTTGCGGTTGCCAGGTTTTTTAACGGCACGGACTGGACAGGCCCTGTAGAGATGACAATGGAACATAAGAAGCTCTTTCCATGTGATGTCGGACCCAAGACCAGTGAAATGGGCACGCTCATGTGGCTTGACGATGATGAAAACAATATGCTGTTTCAGCAAACGCTTGCGCGGTTGAAACCGTTTCTCCAGTCGATAAACTTCAAAGGTAAATTCGATATAAACTGCATAATCAATGAAAACGGCCCTGTTCCTCTGGAAGTAACGGCCCGGTTCGGCTATCCGGCGTTGGACATGAGCAATGTTTTGTTTCGTCCGCCAATGGGGCTCTTGTTAAAGTCCGTGGCTGATGGCACGCCGTATACCGCACGATGGCATAAAGGTTTTGGCATAGTCGTACAGGTGGCGGTGCCGCCGTTTCCGTATCAGGGCTTAAGCGACAGATATAACCCTGAGGGCTTGAAGATTTATTTCAAACAAAAGCCGACCGCGCGGGAGATGAATCATATTCATTTTTCCGATGTTATGAAACGCGGGAGCAAAAACGGCGACAGCGAGTATAGCATTGTCTCCTGCAGCGGATATGTGCTGTGCGTAACCGGCGTGGGCGACACGGCTGAGCAGGCGCGCGACAAGGCCTATGGTTTGATTGAAAAAATCGTTATCCCCAAGATGTTCTTCCGCAACGACATCGGCGGGAAGTTCATTCATAAAGACCGGGGGTGTTTGCAGCTGTATGGGTGGTTGTAAATTTGGATTTTAGTGCATGAATTGAGCATTAAGTGTTTCGGACTTTCATTTTTTAAAACAGGAATTATACAAATGGGCATGAAAAAATTTATTAAATCGAAAGAGTTCCTTTCACAAATACCTTCGTGGGAAAAAAACTATAAAAAGGATGATACTCTTCAAATTGCTTATGACAAAAGTGACTGGCGAACAGCACCTGCCGTGTTTTCTGATCATGACTTAACAATATTAGGCGAGGCTGTTATGGAAGATTGGGAAACTCCATACATGCGAGAGTTAGCCTCAATAGCAACATCGCGAGGAGGCACAATTTTGGAAGTTGGGTTCGGCATGGGTATATCTGCAAATTTTATACAACAAGCAGATATAGACAGGCATATTATTATCGAAGCAAATCAAGATGTTGCGGCAAAAGCACGGAATTTTGCAGCAAGGGCCCTTCATAAGACTGAGGTTATAGAAGGCATGTGGGAAGATGTAATCGGCTGCATTCCACATGAAACGATAAACGGAATTTTATTTGATTCGTACCCTCTTTGCGAAGAAGAATTATACCAGAATCATTTTGCATTTTTCCCATATGCATATAGCAAACTTACGGGGGGGGGGTATTCACATACTACTCTGATGAAATAAAAACTTTCGGAAGGATTCATCTGCGGAAACTACAGTTAGCTGGTTTTCTGAGAGAAAACATCCAAGGAAAAACCGTGCATGTTAACCCCCCGAAGGACTGCGAGTGAAAGGTCTGGGCGTATAGGGTTTTTCTCGTAGGGGCGGTTCGTGAACGATTGTGGGCGACCGGCCGGTCGCCCTTACGAAAACAATCAATTACAAAATCATTTTTTTTGCATATCACCCCGATGACCCTTCATTGACGATTATTTATATTCAAGGGGTTGTTTTCATCATCCGCCCAGCGGGCCGGATTGTTGATGATGTATTCGCATATACGGTTTAAATCGTCGTCATCGCGGATAATGTGTTCGTAGTAATTTCGTTGCCAGACGATGGCGCCCGGTGTTTTGCGTAACGTGTTGATGTGTTTTGTTGACACCGTTTTGAATGCGCCGACCAAACGCCCCAATGGTTTAATTTTTTGATTATTCGTAGGGGCGGTTCGCGAACCGCCCCTACAATCACCGCCCATTCGATCGATCATTATGATTCCATGAAAATGGTTCGGCATAGCAACCCATTCGTACAAATGCACAAAGTGATACTGTTGTTCAAGCCATTTCCATGTGTCCGTGATAATCCTCCCGCTTTCATTCAAAACCATCTGACCGTTTGAAATCGCACCAAACGCGCACTCCCTGTTATGTGCACAGATTGTTAAAAAATACATCCCGTCAGAGGAGTAATCAAAATGGGGAAGTCTGATTGAACGGCGGTGATGATTGGACGGCATAGGCATGTTTTTTTTCGCTTACCAGCCCACGCCGGTTGAACACTTGGCGAACCGCCCCTGCGCTTACAGCCGTGCGTCAGAGGCTTCCCTGGGCAGAACGTACTTGATGTCGAACAGCACCGAGCGGGGCTTGAGCAGGCAGCGGATGCCCGCCGCCCCCATGTCGACAAACTCGCGGTGCGCTACAGCGATAATGACGGCGTCATACTGCTTTGAGGGAAGCTTCTTCAGCGTTGTGATGCCGTATTCATGGGCGGCCTCGGCAGGATCGACCCACGGGTCGCAAACGTCGACACGGGCGTTGTAGCTTTGAAATTCCCGCACAATGTCGATCACGCGGGTGTTGCGGATGTCGGGGCAGTTTTCCTTGAACGAAAGGCCCATGACCAGAATGTCGGCGTCAACTACGTGGATGCGCTTGCGGGTCATAAGCTTGACAACCGTATCGGTGACGTAGAGGCCCATGGTATCGTTAATGCGGCGGCCGGCAAGGATGACTTCCGGGTGATAGCCGATTTCCTGGGCCTTATGCGTGAGGTAGTAGGGGTCGACCCCGATGCAGTGGCCGCCTACAAGTCCGGGCCGAAACGGCAGAAAATTCCATTTACTGCCGGCAGCCTCGAGCACTTCAAGGGTATCGATGCCGAGGCGGTTGAAGATCAGGGCAAGCTCGTTGATCAGGGCGATGTTGACGTCGCGCTGGGTGTTTTCAATGACCTTGGCCGCCTCGGCGACCTTGATGCTGCTGGCCCGGTGCGTGCCGGCCGCGATGATGGTGCGGTACAGGGCGTCGACATATTCAGCTGCTTCGGGCGTGGACCCGGAGGTGACCTTCACGATACCGGTCACCCGGTGCTGCTTGTCGCCGGGGTTGATACGCTCAGGGCTGTAGCCGGCGAAAAAGTCGGTGTTGAAGCACAGGCCGGAGACGCGTTCGATGATCGGAATGCAGTCTTCCTCGGTACAGCCCGGATACACCGTTGATTCATAAATTATCACATCGCCCTTTGTAACAACAGTGCCGAGCATCTCGCTTGCGCGGTGCAGCGGCGTGAGGTCGGGCCGCTTGTACTCATCGATGGGGGTGGGGACCGTGATAATGTAGGTGGTGCAGCCTTTGAGCTCGACCGGGTCGCTTGAGTAGCGCAATAGCGGGGCCGCGGCGAGCTCGTCGCTGTCGACTTCGAGCGTGCGGTCCCAGCCGCCGGTGAGCTCCCGCACGCGCTCGGCATTGATGTCAAAGCCCAGCGTCGGGAAATGTTTACCGAATTCAACGGCCAGCGGCAGGCCCACGTACCCGAGCCCGACGATCGCAATGCGTGTGTTTGAAAGTTCCAGCATGAAAAAATTCCCCGGTGAAAAAGTATTTTAGACGGGGCAAGTATAGGAAGTGAGTGTATGCGTGTCAATACAAAGTTTGACGAAGGCCCTATCGGCGGCGGAACGCACACAGATGCTTGCGGAGCTTCAATACAGCGGCTGCTATGTTCCGGCTCACAACTATATTATTAGGATTGCCGGAGAATATGGACTTATGCCTGCTGAGCCGTAATGAGCGGGTTTCTGATTTTCAGGGCGGGGAATCGTCCGAAATCCCTGTCTGCGGTGAGCAGCTCTGATATGCCGTGCGTTATGCACATGGCTGCAATGCGGGCATCATGTATCTGCGCACCGCAGATGCGGGCCGGGGTGACAAGCTGTTTCAGCGCAGACCAGTACCCGGATTGCTCTGAGAGAACGACAAGGCTGGGGGACTCCAGCCAGGCCTCAATCTGATCAATGGCGGCTGCAAGCGGGGTGGGCGGATCGAAAATTTTCGGATGCGTTACGATCGCAAAGAATTCATGCAGGCACGGCCAGGGAATGCCCCAGGGTGATCTGCCTTCAGCAATCGCGGTTACGCACTGCAGGGCCTGTTCGTGAAACGGAGAATCTTCCCGGTGGGCATACACCAGTATGTTGGTATCAACGGCCTTCATCCGCCATGCCCGTCATAGGCGGCTGCGCGGATGCTGTCCCACTGTGCGCCCCGAAATTCAGGCTGAAGACCTTTGCCCCTGAAGGCCGCCCGGCGAAGCTTAAACGTGCTGCCGGCTCTATGCCGCGAAAGCGTTTCGCGCAGGCTTTCTTCAACAAGAGCGCGCAGCGTGGTGCTTTCGCGCGCCATAACCTTCTTGGCTTCCATAAGCAAAGAATCTGTAATATCTATTGTTGTTTTCATACATATACCCATATCATATTATATGGGTATATGCAAGCATAAAAACCTGCTTGCAAAATAATCCTGCCAACATCTTTGATTAGAAAACCGGCGCATACGTGCGGCCGTTGATTTTGAGTTTCCCGGGGCCCACGGGCTGGCAGCGCGGGCGTGAGATTTCAAACGATGTATCTGAAGCGAGATCAAGAATTCGGCCTGATGCGGGGCCGCCCAGCGCGGCCCACTGCTGTGCGGCTTCGATATTGCGGTTAACAACCTGGTGGCAGCCGCTTTCGGCTGCGGCCAGCAGAAGTTCAAGGGCTTCCTGCAGGCGGCACTGCCGGAGGGCGCAGCAGGCAAGCAGGTTGCGGCACAGGCCCGGCTGCGGGTGGCCGGCATCGAGTGCCTGCCGGGCTGCCTGTGCAGCTGTTTCAGCGGTGTCTTCGCGCAGCAGGGCTTCGGCAAGGTCAAGGTGAGCGCTGGCAAGGCCGGGAAACATCCGCACGAACGTGCGGCACTCATCCGCGCTGAAAGGCCGCACCTGACGCAGGCCGCTGTTGGCCTGCAGCCAGGCGCGCAACTCCGCAGACTCGGGTTTGTTGTCACGGGTCAGGGGCTGCAATTCAAGAAAGGTATCCGCAAAAAACCACGTTGAATCTGCTCCTCCATCGCGAAGCGCTCGTTCCCAGTCACGCGTTCCCGGCAGCAGGGTAAAGGGGTTGAAGATCACCTCGTTTGGCCCGGCAGCGCGCACGAAATCAAGACTGCGCTGCACGCTGGCCATGGTTTCGCCGGGGCTGCCGGCGATCATGTAATAGCGCACGCTGAGTCCAACGCTGCGTGCAAGGCGGGTGGCCGCTTGTACCTGCGCGGGCGAAATTTTTTTGTTGAGCTTCCGCAAAATTTCTTCATCGGCAGACTCAACGCCGAGGCTGATGCGCCTGCATCCGGCTGAGCGCATGGCGTGCAGCAGCTCGGCGTCAAGGACATCGGCCCGGGTGTCGCAGCTCCAGGCAATGTTCAGGCCGCGCTCGCGCATGCCCCGGCACAGGGCCAGGGTACGCGTGCGGTCGGCCGTGAAGGTTTCATCCTTGAAGGCGAGCGCGCTCAAGCCGCGGCTCTGCACCAGCTCTGCCAGCATATCAAGGACATAGTCGGCTGAATGCGTTCGAATGCTCCGACCCCAGAGAGAACGCGAGGCGCAAAACGAGCAGTCCCACGCGCAGCCGCGCGCACTCAGCACAATGTGATCATCGAAATAGCGCGTGGGCGGCACGAGCCGGTCAAGATCGTCAATCAACCGGCGCGGCTCAGCAATACAGTGTCCCTGCGGCGTTCGAAAGGCTGTGCCCGGGATTGCGCTTACATCATTTCCGCTTTTAAGGCGGCTCACCAGCTCCATGAAGGTCTGCTCGCCTTCGCCGATCACCACCGTGTCGATCGCGCTGCAGTGCGCAAGCATCTCACCGGGCAGCACGGACGCATGCGGCCCGCCCACGGCTATATGGGCCTGCGGGTGCAGGCGCCGGATGAGTTCAGCCAGCATCACGGTACCGCGCCGGTTGAGCGTAAAGCAGCTCAGGCCATACAGGTCGGCCGCAGTCGCCGTGATAATGTCTTCAATATCCTTCCATGCAAACGCAAAGAGGTTGAGCACGCGCACGTCGTGACCGGCAGATCGCGCCTGCGCGGCAAGGCTCAGAAGTCCCAGCGGGATATGCTCGCTGTCACCGCGCAGAAGTTGCTCACAAGGCCCTTCGGAAGGCGGGCCTTCCGTTTTTTCGTACGGGGCTTCACCTGCCGGGGTTATTTTCCAGGGTGGTGCGTATATGAGTATAATTCGCAGCATTGCTGTCCATGAAAAATTATAAACAGGCCTCAGTCCGGGGTATGATCGCGTTGCTTGCTATTACAGGGTAACCTAAGTCAGTACGGTAATCCCGTAACAGCAGAAGCGTCATAAAGAAGGACTGTGCGGGGTATTAAAGAGGATTTTATGCTTTGATTCAATCATTTTTTAAGTCCGAACATGTTCAACGAGCGGAAGGTCTTCGCGGTTTGCTGTGCAGCATGTGCAAAGACGATCCCGGACTCAAACCGGGAACAGCACGAGCGCTTGATTTCAAGTGCGTACAGATTTGTCCAAAATAAATTATTGGATCGCTGCTGAAGGCCCTCTGGCCGGGGCCGTGCCGTCCCATCCGGCAAAGAAGACCTCATTTCATGTTCGGCCCGTGTGCGGCAATATTTCAAACGGGCCAGGCACGCCCCCGCGATTGTAGTATACAGCAGTGCGCCCGGGCCGTGTATACAATGAATTTTACAGGACGTGCCGTTGCATCGGCAGTGCAAAAACTTCCGGATGGGACGGCACGGCCCCGGCCGGAGGGGCTGTTCTAAATTATTTTGGACACTACTGAAGTGCGTATTCGTAACAGCCCGGCCCTTTTATTAGTGGCAATATCGTCTGTTCTTCGTTATACTGATTTTAAAACATCCCATTGCCCGCAGCATCGTAAAGATCGGCATTCCATAACCTTTACAGGGGGAATAAGCCCATGAACTGGATCGGATTTGTCAGGCTGATGCGCTCCATTTTCGGAAGCGAGCTTCCCGACCTGCAAAAAATTCAGGACCAGGGCCTGCTTGCGGTCAAAATCGCGCAGGTGTTCGCCCTGCGCATCGATTTTCTCAACCGCGAGAAATGCCAGCACCTTGCGCGCCTGTACCGTCACACGGTTGAAATCCCCGCTGAAGACATGCGCCGCCTGCTCGCCCAATATACCGATGAGAGCTTTGCCGCGCGTTTTGAATCCATCAACGATGCGGCCCTGGCCTCGGCATCGGTCGGGCAGGTGCATCGCGCGCGCCTCAAGGGCGGCGCAGAGGTCATCGTCAAGCTCATCAAGAAGGAATGCAAGAAACAGTTCGTGCGTGACGTGCGCTCCATCAAGCGTCTGTTTCAGCTGGCCATCATGTTCTACCCCAAGCTGCAGAAAGTTGCCGACCCGGTCGGCATTCTTGAAAACATAGAGGACTATACGCTGACCGAGCTCAATCTGCTCAACGAAATCAAGGGGCAGGATATTTTAAAAAATATCTACCTTGAAAACCGCGACCGCTTCGATTTGTCGCATCTTAAATTCGCCGAGCTGTACCGGGACCTGTCTAATGAGAATGTCCTGGTGGCGGAATTCATCGACGGCAAGACATTCGACGAGCTGCTCGAAGAAGGCCGCATGCCCTATGATCAGCTGCTGGAGCTCTTCCGCATGCACGGGTTTTACATGTTCGTCAGCGGCACATTTCACGGCGACATCCATCCCGGCAACATCATCCTCAAGGACGGCGATCTCTATTTTGTCGATACCAGCGCCATCAGCCATACAGGTCCGAAAATCCGCCGGGGCCTGTTTGATTTTTTTACAGCACTGGCGTACTGGGACTACGGCGAGTGCGCGGTCTGCCTGAACCGGATGGCCGAAAAAGGCATCACGGGCAGACAGTTCGATGCGTTCAGGGAAAAATTCGTTGCGCTGTATGCCGATTTCAAAGAGACCACCGTGTCGCAGGTGAGCCTGACCCAGAGGATGATGGAAACGATCAAGCTGGGCGTGCACAACGGCATGGTGTTTGAGCGCGGCATTTTCGCCATCATCAAAAGCCTGATGTACCTTGACGGGATGGTGCTGCGCTGCAACCCGGACGCGGTCCTGATGCGCGATATGCGCCCTTTTATCGGCCAGACCCGGGCTATGATGGACGCAGTCCTCTCAGATGCTCCCCACAGGTAGGCTGCATACAACGCGCCCGGTCTGCAACAGGACTCACAACGCACGTGTTCTGCAGCCGGCAGGTTCGATTATCGGACCTGCCGGTTTTTTTTATCTGCTCGACACTGCACACAATTTTGGCAACGCATGATCTATGCGGTCTCAGCAATCATTTAAAAATCACCTCAGCCGGAAGTCAGGCGCAGCAAACGCATGCGAAACCCTGTACCGGCTGCATTGGTACCGGGTTTTTTCTTCACAACACCCCCTTTTGTGTTACAGTATAAGAAAGCACTGAGAAGGAGTTCTTCGTATGGTTTTTCGCTGCAATACATATGCCGTTCGGATAATCACATTAACCTTCATCACTGCCTTAATGCTGTTATATGGCGGTGCGCAGGCAGCCGGGGAGAGAACCCGCGCAGACCTGCAGACGGAGATTGCCAGCCTGAATGCCGTGCTTGAGCGCGCGCGTGCGCACAGCACACCGGACTTTTCCAAGGCTTCCGATGCGTTGATTGAACACGTTACCGCACAGGGCAGCGTGCCGGTTATCGTGCGCCTGAGAGAGCATGGTCTGCCCTATGGCATTCTCGCGGACAGCCATGCGCCGCGCCCGCAGATAATCGCCGGTCTGCAAAACATCGTGTTCGATGATGTGTTCGCGCAGACCGGGCGTGATGAAACCGAACTGCACGTTAAGCGCTTCGATTTAATCCCGGCCGTGGCCCTGCAGGTTGAGGCTGACGTGCTTGCGGCCCTGCTTGAACACCCGAATGTCATCGATATTATCGAAGATGTTCCCGTTCCGCCGGCACTGCAGGACAGCGTCCCCCTGATCGGCGCCGGGCCGGACGGTTCGTTTGCCGGCTACACGGGCGCGGGCCAAACCGTGGCAATTCTTGACACCGGTGTTGACAAAAATCATCCGCTGCTGAGCGGCAAGGTCGTATCCGAGGCCTGCTATTCATCCAATGTTCCATCCAGCGGCGCCACATCACTGTGCCCCGGCGGCGCAGCATCCTCAACCGCTTCGAACTCGGCCCTGCACTGCGACCTTGCAATCTATGGCTGCGACCACGGCACGCATGTCGCGGGCATCGCAGCCGGCAGCGGCAGCACATTTTCAGGAGTTGCCAAAGACGCATCCATTATCGCCGTGCAGGTATTCAGCCGCTTCACAACCGGGTGCAATGGTGCTTCACCATGCGTGATGTCATATACCAGCGACCAGATCAAAGGGCTTGAAAGAGTGTACGCGCTGCGCAACAGCCACACCATCGCCGCGGCAAACATGAGCCTGGGCGGAGAAAGTTATTCCTCTCCCTGCAACCTGAATGCGCTCAAACCGGCCATCGACTCCCTGCGCGCGGCCGGCATTGCAACGGTCATATCAAGCGGCAATAATTACTCAACAACTGCGCTGGGCGCACCGGGCTGCATCTCCAGTGCCGTGAGCATTGGCAGCACCACAAAGTCCGACGAGGTGTCCCCGTTTTCCAACAGCGCCTGGTTTCTGTCGTTGCTCGCGCCGGGCAGCCTCATACAGTCATCGCTGCCGCTGAGCGGCTACGGGTACAAAAGCGGCACGTCCATGGCCGCCCCGCATGCTGCCGGTGCCTGGGCCGTTCTCAGGCAGGCGAAACCGGATGAAGCGGTAACCGAGGTGCTGAGCGCGCTGCAGTTCGAAGGTGTGCCCGTAATTGATACGCGCGCCGGAGCCGGCAGCCGGGTTAAGTCCAGGATAGACATACCGGGTGCTCTTGCCTGCCTGCTTGAACCGGGCGCATGGCTGCGCCGGGACGACGGCGTGCAGATCAGCGCTGCAGGCAATACCGGGGGCGGCACATTAACGGTTGCCTCGCGCTGGCAGCCGGCTGACATCGGCGCAGGCCGGCTTGTCACAAAAATGCGCATCGGCGTTCATGACCTGCCGTCAACTGCGGCGGTGCATATCTGGCAGGGTGCTGATCCCGCATCCCTTGAGCTGCGCTACAGCCAGGCGTTTGAGCCCGCGGCCCGGCAGATGAATGAAATTGAGCTCGATACGCCCTATGTCATCGATACCGCCCGGGAGCTGTGGTTTGGCTGGTCGGCAGCGCACACGGCGGATCAGTATCCCTTCGCGACCGACGAGGCTGCAGATGCCTCGCAACAGGGTAACCTGTACCAGTCCGGCGAGGCCTGGCAGAATTTTGCTTTCCCCGGAGACTGGCTCGTACATGCCCACCTCACTGCATGCCGCAACGACGGCCATTGCGCACCCGGGTATATATGCGAGCATGAGGTGTGTGTTGAGGACTGCAGACTCCACATACGGCACAGGAAGCTGCGCGCCGAAAAGCTTTTCAAACCCCGGAAGCTTACACTCAAAATCACGGCAGGCGAAGATTTCGACCCGTTCGGCAGCATTGATATCGCTCCGTTCGAGGTGGTTTCTACCAGGATCAAAACCAAAAAAAATATCCTGCGGATAAAGGCAATCGCGCCTGCCGGCCTGCGGCCGGGAATGTATACCATGCGCGTGGGCGGTTGCCTGGGGGAGATTGAAATTTTGCAATAGCGTTAAACATCATTTTAGGCCAGATTTGTCCAAAATAAATTATTTGATCGCTGCTGAAGGCCCTCTGGCCGGGGCCGTGCCGTCCCATCCGGCAAAGAAGACCTCATTTCATGTTCGGCCCGTGTGCGGCAATATTTCAAACGGGCCAGGCACGCCCCCGCGATTGTTGTATACGGCAGTGCACCCGGGCCGTGTA
>VGSH01000044.1 GCA_016875025.1 Deltaproteobacteria bacterium | reverse complement strand
TGGGTTTAAAAGTCTAAAATGCACAGAAATAGCCCTATATCACGTGCTTGGCGATTTGCCAGAGCCAGAATTAACCCACAAATTTTATTGACGAAGCATTTATTTATGTAATTACAGGAATCGGAGGTGCTGCTGCGTCCTCAAGGCGGAGGGCAGGGCCCATACTTGTATGTTGCTGTGTTGTGTTTGCAGCCATGAGTCTGTTTGTAACCAGATATTGGGCTGAGGACCCCACTCCCGTCCGCAGCGGAGTAAAAAATTTTTTCCGTGATCCTGCCGGCTATAGCAAAACCATCATCAGGCAGATAGAGGGGCCCTTCAAATCGGGCAGCCCCTTTGAGCTTATCGCCGAGTTTATAGCTCAGAATTATCCCGCAGGTTCAACATTAGTGTATGATCAGATGGGCCAGGTTCCATTCCTGGCCGGCTCCGGGTACAATTTTATAGACAGTTGGGGGCTTACGGACAAAACAATCGGGCGCTACTATTTTTCCCAAGGATGTCACAAAAGAAAGAGGCTTGTTTTTTGGCTTTATGATACTTTATCGAAGGCTGCTGTGAAGATGTACCGGCCCGAGATGTTTTATGTTAACTCATCAGACGGCCTTCTCGACTATATTTTTGAGAAGCAACCCGAGGTTATAATGATTACAGCTCATTGCCTGTTCGATTATAAATTGCCCCGTCTGCTATGCAATGATCCTCAATTACAGTCCGGGTACTCGTTGCGCTTTTTGCTGGCAGGGCATACGTTTGTTTTTGAAAGGAACGGATTGAAGAGAAGGCCGTTCAGCAAGCCGCAGGGATTGGAAATTTTGCATGATAACGAATTATTGGTCGCAGAATTGGCTAAATATTTATAAGGCTTTGAGATGTGCGTGAAGTAATAGACATTTGGCTCACGGAATATACCAAGGAGCGCTCACATCATTTACTTGGAAATCTGACTCCGGCAGAATATGCCGCAGTCACTTAGAGTCTGCCGGCTGCTTTCAATGTGGCTGAGCAGGTCGAGTACTGCGCTGAAATTTACTGGCGTGCCCGCGCCATCGGCACGCCTGCAGTGCTACCGGAAAAGGAAATGGACACGATCATCGCAAAATTCGCCGATTACGGCCGCAGGTAATGTTTCGAGCGCAGGCAGTCCACACTGTCCACTGCGTCCGTCTCGTCCACGCTGCGCCAGCGCATTTTTCTTTTTCCTGTAACCCTTCAAAGAGAGAATATAAACCCGTTCGTGGTTGCGTTTCCGGTGCTTTTTCGTTCGTGGTGAGCCTGTCGAACCATGAACGGGCCTGCCGTGCGATATGTACTCTTTTCGGCCCTTCGACAGGCTCAGGGCGAAAGGGCGATGTTTTATTGCAGGCTATAGTATTTAGAAAAATGCTCTAATAAGAATTTCTGTGCACGTGGGCTCTCGCGGAGCTGCTAACCCAATTATGCGGCTGGTTGCGGTGCTGGTCCCTGCTTGCGTGCGCACATAATCAGGCATGCGCCAAGGTACACAGCGACAGCCGTCCAGAGTGTTGCATTAAAGCCGAAATTCAGCGAAATTCCCCATGCCAGCACCGACCCGAGAACTGAGCAGGCTCCGTTGACAGCCCAGACCCAGGGTATAATTGACGGGCCATCTTGTTCAACCAGCCTGATTCCGATGGGCAGTGCCATGCCCATGCATATGCCGAGAGGTGCAATTGCACACAGGGTAACGATAATTTTCAGGATGCCGGGTGTGCCCAGAAAACGGTCGAAAATAAGCGGCAGGCTGTAGACAGAGCCTGCAAGCAACACACAGAGCACCAGCAGGACAATGCGCACGCGGATGTGCATTGCATTTTCATCAAAGCTCCCGGCGAGCAGGCTGCCGATGCCCGAAAAAATAAGCAGCGATGAAAGGATGACTGCTATCGCATACAGCGGTTGCCCCAGAAACAGGATAAATTTTTGAATAAGGGGAATCTCTATCAGCATAAAGCCGAATCCAAGGCAGCTGAAGTATAGAATATAACCCCAACGGAACCGGACTGTTTGTGAAGAGTGAGCTATAGATTTTCTAAAAAACAGCATCGGCAGAAAAATGGTAATGATCACCATACCGACAATGATGATAAAGAGCGACTTGAACATAAAAACAGGATACGTGAAATGAGTTTCCCTGTCCGGCAATTTCCAGAGATAGTGGCGAGGTTTCATATAATTAAAGAAAAAAGGACAGTTATCTGTGTCCGACGCAATGCGCATCGGATATGAGGTGATGAAATCTTTTGTGTTGGAGGCGTATAGAAAATCGGCAAATACCGTGTCCAGCCGGTTGCGGGGGTCATGCAGCCAGATCAGCCCCATTTCGTTTCGCAGACGGTCAATGTCGGCAAGTTCCTGTTCGAGAAATGGGGTTTTTTTAAATAAAAACAGAGCTTGTGTCCATCCATGGGTTGTTTTTTCGGCAATAACAACTATATGCTGGGAGGCGTTTTGGATGCCGAGGGTTTCAAGGGCCTGCAGGCACGAACTGATGATCTTGAGGGTTTCAAGGTCGCCATGAAAACGCCAGCGATTAATCCACAGGACGCCGTCATCACGTAGTTTTTCTATATAATCCCGGAAAGCCTCAGCCGTATAAAGCGAGTTTTCAACAAAGGTAAAGGCACCGGATGAACTGGCCACTCCGCTGTCGGCGTTGCTGAGCAGGATGATATCAAATATCTCGGGTGTTGTGCGGACAAAATTTCGGCCGTCATCCACAATCAGGTTAATGCCTTTCTGCCCAAAAAGATTTCCATTGAAGTCGCGATATACCTGCCGGCCGAGGCGGGCTATGGTTGGGTTAATTTCAATTGCGGTAATGTTGCGGTTGCCGTTTACATAAGCATTGAGAACATCCTGCCCCCCGCCGGTTCCAATTACCAGCACATCCGCGTCATTGCGCAATTGAAAATAAAAAGACGGGAAGCCTTTTTTCAGGTAGGCCATTGTTTCAATAGTACCGTCAAAGGCGTGCATGTGTGCGTTAGCAGTCGCATCGTAGCGAATGTTTAATGCATCATGACCATGAAGGGTGTCAGGGATTACCGTTACCCTGTTGATTGGATTCCATTCTTCGAAAATGATACCGGTCTCAGGTGCGCCGTTGATATATTTAATTTTGAGAAATCGGTACACATGTGCGTTCCCTATAAAGGCGCCAAGCGCGATAAAGGCCATGATGCCGGCGAACTGCTTTGCCGTCCGTGACAGAGACCGTGAGGCAAAGACAATGGACGCCAGGGATGCGATGAATGCAGTGAAAAAAACAAGGCTTATGCCGTCATACAGGAATAGAAGTCCGACGACCGCAAGACACCCAAGGCCTGCTCCGATTAGATCATAGCAATAGATACGGGTAATATTTTTAGCGTGATGTTTAAAGATGAGTGTGATGGTCAGACCCGAGAAGAAATAGGGTAGAAAAATAGCGACAAAAATTATCAGCAGGTTGTAAAATGACGACCAAGACTGTGCCGGCACGAACCGTACGTTAATATATATGAAAATAGCGGCAATCATAGCAGCGGAAAACAGTGTGGATGAAAGAGCCAACTGAGAATATGATTTTTCACGATTAAAAAAAGACGGGAATATATATACGCAGATACCGCTGCAGGCAAAACCGAGCATGGCCAGGGATATGGACATGAAAACAAAGTGGTAATACATGCTCGCGGAAAAAATTCTGGTTATCAGTATCTGCCACAGAAGCGTTGCGAACGCGGTTAGGAATATTCCCCGGCAAACGGTCTTGGTTTCCATGTGTACAGTGCTCCCAATTATTGATGACATAAAAGGTGTCTTGTGCCAGATCTTCTCATGTCGGATTTATGTCGGTCGCGGAACTATAGAATGGGATGGCGTGTGAGTCAATAGAAGAATTGCCACATCACTGAGACGTTATGTATGAGCCCTGAGCTTGATCGCATCCAGCACCTGATCGTGAATAATGGCGTTGGTTGCCACAATGCCGACATTATTTTTAAGCCGCTCGCCGCAGGTAAAATCAAGCGCATTCCCGCTGAAGTCGGTTACCCGTCCTCCGGCCTGCCCGGTGATGCAGACACCCGCGGCGTGATCCCAGATTTTTTCGCGGTAGCTGTGTGAGCGCGGCAGGCGCAGATAGATCGAGGCATCCCCGCGGGCTACAGCGGCATATTTGGCCTGGCTGTCGATCCGGAAGGGCGGGGCGGTAATGCCGAGAGCCCTTGAAATTTCAGCGTGTTCATCGTGGGAGGCATGCGCGCTTTCAACCGATTCGCAGAACGTTGCTCGGCTGCAGTCGCTGATTGAGTCCGTGCTGATTGCCTGCTGCGTGCCTTCGCCAAGTGCGCGCGCGAATGCACCCTGCCCCGTAACGGCGTAAAACAGGCTGCCTGGCCCTTCAGGACGAGCCCGTTCAAAAGCATAGTTCGGGCAGCCCAGAACTCCCAGCACCACCTGCCCCTGCACAACAAGGGCCAGCGCGATAGCATACTGCTCACCGCGCAGGAAGCCCTTGGTGCCGTCGATCGGGTCAACGGTCCAGTAGCGCCGGGTGAAATCAATGCCGCTGTTGTTGCAGGCAATCGCATCAAGCATGCGTGCATGCGTTGTATCCGGGTTTTGAGCGCTCACCAGCGCATGCACGCGTCGGACAAGCTCCGGGTTGTCCCGAAGGGTGTCAACGTCCTCCTCTGCCACGACCGCGTCAGTACTGAAATGCTGCATCAATTCAAGGCAGATCACGGCCTGTGAGCCCAGATCGGCAACCGTTACCGGGGATTTGTCCTTCTTTATGACGGTTTCATCTGTTATAAGTGTATCCTGCACCTGACGGCACAGCACAGCGGCTTTTTCAACCGCTGCCAGGGCAACGGTTAATTCATGTTCATAGTGCATGGGTCGGACTCCTGTGTCGGTTTAGCGAACGCAGTCAATCTGATTAAGCCTGCTTAAAAATTCCTGCCATGGAAGTACCAGTACCCCGTTTTCAAGCGAGCGGGTTTTGCTTTCGAGCCCTACAATCCATTTGTTTTTGAGCGGTATTTCCTCATTAAGCGTCATCAGCGGCCTGGTGTCCTGAATATGAATGCTGCCGGTTTTGAATTCAACAGCTGTATGTTCATTGATGATCAGATCAACTTCAAAGCCGCTGGCAGAGCGCCAGTAATGCAATTTTGAAATCCGGCTGCCATAGTGCATGGCAGCTATTGTTTCCAGAATAAGAAAATGCTCAAAGGCCTTGCCGAATTCCGGCGTTTTGGGCGACAGTGTGCGCTCCAGAATTGTGTTGGGCAGCGCGCAGTCAAAAAAATAAAATTTAGGCGCGGTGATGGCCCGGCGCTTTTGTGTTTTCGTAAATGCTTCAAGCATATAGCCCAGCAGAGTATCAATAATGATCTGGTAGTACGCCTTTATGGTTTTCGCGGCAACGCCGCAGTCGCGCGCCTGGCTGGTGTAGCTGATCATTTCAGTATTGGCAAGCGCCGCGGACTCAAGAAACCGGGTGAAGGAAGGCAGGTTTCGCACTATGCCCTCGCTCTGTATCTCTTCTTTCAGGTACTCTCCGCAATAGTTTTTGAGGTCGTCTGTGGGATTATCAGAGAATAAAATAGGTGGAAGCGATCCGAACTGCAGCTGACGATGCAAATCAAAGTCAGGGATCTCAGCATGCGTCAGGGGCACCATATGTACGCTTGCAAGCCTGCCGGCAAGATTCGTAAGGCCGGTTCTGCGCAGCTTGCGGGCGCTTGACCCGGAGAGAACAAAGGTTCTGTTCGTGTTTTCGATCATCCAATGAATTTCATACAGCAGATCGGGGATGAGCTGGATTTCATCAATGACGATTGTTCCTTCACCGTCAGCGTAGCGCTCCCGCAGCAGATGCGGCGACGTGCGGTACTCAAAGAAAACATCGCGCTTTAACAGATCAATTGTTTCACAGTCCGCGAAATGAGTGCGCAGATAGGTTGTTTTGCCGACACGGCGTGGGCCAAGCAGCAGGTAGTTTTTCCCCTGGTGCAGCTTGAGGCTTCTTTCGAGCATCACAGGTCTTTTTATCATGATAAAAAGACCTATAGAGTATCTTTGTAATATTGGCAAGTTTTTTTTGTGCAGGATTCTGCAGGCTGACCATGCACACTTTGCTGAGGCAGGCCGTTCGCATCTTGCGCTATGATTGCACTTGCGTGTCCAGTAAAATGTATAGTATTGATAGAATGTCTCAGCCGTGATTAAAACGTTAAAAAATTTATATGTAGACAGCAGCAGGGCGCTATCATGAAAAGCTTTCGCAAAGAGCTGTGGTTTAATGTGAAACACCGGCGCGAATTTATCAATATCACGCCGGATGTTGAGGCCTGTCTGCGGGAGAGCGGCATACAGGAGGGGCTGCTGCTGTGCAATGCCATGCACATTACCGCTTCGGTTTTTATCAACGATGATGAGCCGGGCCTGCATCTCGATTATGAGCAGTGGCTCGAACAGCTCGCTCCGCATGAGCCGGTTGCGCGCTACCGGCACAACCGTACCGGTGAGGATAACGGGGACGCGCACCTCAAGCGCCAGATCATGGGACGTGAGGTGGTGGTGGCAATTACGGGCGGCCGGCTCGACTTCGGGCCCTGGGAGCAGATTTTTTACGGCGAGTTCGACGGCCGCCGCAAAAAACGCGTGCTGGTGAAGATTATCGGTCAGTAGGGCATGGATTGTTTTTTTATAACCGGTAATCTCACGAACATTGCGCTGCTCAGCAGTGCAGATCCCGGTCCGGGCGTTCTATTTCCTTGACAAAAAAAAGCATCAGTATAAATTAATAAAATTTAACGGTATGAGGTATGAACATGCCGTTTGCAGCAGATGACCAGGCTGAGAGGAATGGATGAAAGAGCTTTTGCGGGAAATTATCGCACGGACCTTTGAACAGTGCCGCATCGAAGGGCTGCTTCGCAGTGAGCTGCCGCCTGATTTTACCGTTGAGCTGCCGCGCTCACGGCAGCACGGTGACCTTGCCACCAATATAGCCATGGTCCTGGCAAAGCAGGAACAGCGACCGCCGCGCGAAATCGCCGAAATGTTTGCCGGCAAACTCAGCCAGGCCGACCCCTGCATTCTGAAGGTTGAAATAGCCGGTCCCGGTTTTATCAACTGTTTTATCGACGCATGCGCCTGGCATGACGTGCTTGAGCGGATCGAGGCGCAGGCCGACCGCTACGGCTCCTCGGACAGCGGACAGGGGCGCAAGGTCATGGTCGAGTTTGTGAGCGCCAACCCGACCGGGCCGCTGCACATCGGCCATGGCCGCGGCGCGGCCGTAGGCGATGCGTTTGCGCGTGTGCTGGCCTTTGCCGGCTATGATGTAACCCGCGAATACTATATCAATGATGTCGGCAATCAGATGAATAACCTGGGCCGGGCAACCCGGCTGCGCTATCTGGAACTGCACGGTTGCAAAGGAGCGTTCCCTGAAGATCTCTACCGAGGGGACTATATTTATGACGTCGCCCGCCTGGTGTCAGCTCAGCACGGCGACCGGTTTGTGCATGAGCGCGAAGAGTCCTGCCTGCCGTTTTTCACCCGGTTTGCCTCTGATACGATTCTGCAGGGCATCAAGGATGACCTGCGCGATTTCGGTGTCGAGTTCGATTCCTGGTTCTCAGAGCGCACCCTGTTTGAGCGCGGCGAGGTCCAAAAGGCGCTCGATGATTTCCGTGCCGAAGGGCTGGTCTATGAGCAGGACGGCGCGCTCTGGTTCGCGGCTTCGCGCTTCGGCGATGAGAAGGATCGCGTGGTCGTCAAAGAGGACGGCAAAACAACCTATTTCGCCTCTGATATCGCCTATCACCGCGACAAGCTGCGGCGCGGATTTGCCGGCATGATCGATATCTGGGGGGCCGATCATCACGGCTACATTCCCCGCCTGCGCTCTTTTCTGCGTGCGCTCGGCGTTGCCGATGAGGCCTTCAGCGTTATTTTGATCCAGATGGTCAACCTGCTGCGCGCGGGTGTGCCGGTGGCCATGTCAACGCGCTCGGGTGAGTTTGTCACGCTGCGCGAGGTTATGGATGAGGTCGGCCGCGACGCGGCCCGCTTCAGTTTTCTTACGAGGCGTTCCGATGCGCAGCTTGATTTCGATCTTGACGTTGCTAAAAAACAAAGTGATGAAAACCCCGTCTATTACGTGCAGTACGCGCATGCCCGCATATGCAGTATTCTCAGGGTTGCGGAGGAAAAGGGACTGGCAGCGCCTGTTTTTGCCGACATCGATGCCGGGCTGCTCACCGCTCCGGAGGAGGCCGATCTTCTCAAACAGCTTTCCGGGTTTCCGGCGCTTGTCAGCGGCAGCGCCCGCGCGCGCGAACCGCATCGCATCGCGGTCTATCTTATGGAGCTTGTCGGGCAGTTTCACAGCTACTATACTAAGCATCGCGTGATAACGGACGACGAGCGCCTGAGCCGCACCCGCATGCATCTGATTACCTGTATCAGGACAGTGCTGCGCAATGGCCTGGCAGTGCTCGGGGTCGGCGCGCCCGACAGGATGTAGGCCCGCAGTCGGCTGGCGGCACAGCTTTCTAATTTTGAAGGTGATAATTGCATGGCTGCTCACGACTTTCACGAGAACAGCTTTTTCTTTAAAGCCATTACTTTTGTGAGGATCATTGCCGGCGTCGCAGTAACACTGGCCGTGCTGTTTGCAATGGTGTGGCTGATCGATTACAGCAGCCCGCGCACGGCTGTGCCGCGTAACCAGCAGCCGCTGCTGGTTCCCGACCGCGCAGATGAAACGGCAGAGCGTGCTCCCAGGACGTTTTTTGAAACGCTCCTGAACACTGCCAGGGAAAAGAAGGCTGATGATGCCGGGCGCGATGGCACAGCGCCTGAACCGGTGTTGCCTGCGCTCGGGCAGCAGCCGTCTGCAGTCATGCGCGGCTCTGAGCCGGCACCCGGTGCTGCACGTCCTGAACCGCCGGCCACAGTCCCCCGTGCAGAAATAGCGTCATCTGCGCCTGAAATAGTGCACACGCCTGCTGGAATCCAGCCCGCAGCGCAGGCACCGGCTTCGGGCGAAGTCTTTTCAGTTCAGTTCGGATCCTTTCAGCAGGAGGAACGCGCCCGGCAGCTTTCCGAAGAGCTTGCATCCAGGGGGTATCACCCCTTTATTACCGCAATTTCGATGCCTGACGGTACAATGTCACATCGTGTGCGGGTCGGACGGTTTACGACGCGTGAAGAAGCCATGAAGCTGGCAGCCGCCATAGAAAGCACGGAGAAAATTTCCGTGTTTGTAACCTCAAAGTAACGCGGGTAAAGCAGTTCAGCCTCGGCTGTGCTGCTGACCCGCGGTGACTGCCTGTGCGGCGTTGCTGTTAAATAATCACAAGGGAACTCCCTATGTCGGACATCGGTGTTGTGTTTATGACCGCCTCAAGCCGCGAAGAGGCCGACCTGATCGCCCGCGCTCTTGTGGAAAAGCGCCTGGCAGCCTGCGTGCAGATTGTCTCTGAAATACGCTCCCTGTACTGGTGGGAAGGCCGGGTGTGCGACGAGTCCGAAATTCTTTGCATGGCCAAAACAACCGCAGCGTGTTTTGCTGATCTGGCTGCTGAAGTAAAGCGACTGCACAGCTATGCTGTTCCTGAAATTGTCTTTGTGCCCGTTACAGACGCAACTCCCGATTACCGGAGCTGGATATCAGAGGTCACGCAGTAATGCACCGGGGGTGTTAATTGCTTGACAAAGAAAAGGTGGAGTGTTATCAAAAAACTCTTTGCAGCCTGCCGGACATTAAGGTGGGGGGCACACTTCAGCAATTGTCAGCTTGGCAGCGCCTGCCATGGGCAAAAGGGTTGTTTGTCATTATGGCATGGACACACTGTCTTAACCCGGACGCGTCGATTGCTCTTATTTCTAAGTATTTGAAATTTATTATAAAATTAGTCGCTCTCCGCGACGAAAATTTGGCATGTATTGTGCCATCTTTTTATACCACTAAACCGGTATATAAAAGAAAAAGCCTCGGCTGGCACAAAATTTAATGTTTTTCTAACCCGCAGAAAGGAGAACCAGCATGAGTTTACAGGCAGATTATCTGATTCCGATTAATTTCGGGCTGAGCGAAGAGCGTAAGATGATGATCGATATGCTCAAAAAGTTCAAAGAAAAGGAGTGCCCCAAGGATAAGATCGCCGAGTGGGATGAAGAGCAGCACTTCCCGGTGGATGTATGGAAAAAGCTCGGCAACGAGGGTATTCTGGGTGCCTGTTTCCCTGAAGAGTACGGCGGAACCGGCGGAAACATCATTGATGAAACCCTGATCACCGAGGAGATATCCAACAGTTTTTCCGCCATGGGCCTTGCCTATCTGACCGGCGTATGCTTCGGCGGCATGTCGATCCTGCATTACGGCACCGAGGAGCAGAAACAGAAATATCTGCCGCCGCTGATCGCGGGCGACACCAATTTCTGTCTGTCTCTGACTGAGCCGGGCGGCGGTACCGACATTCTGGGCGCGCTGAAATCACGCGCGGTTGAGCAGCCCGACGGGTCCTTCATCTGCAACGGCACGAAAATCTACACAACCGGCATGCACGTTGCCGACACGATCGTTTTGATCGTTCGTACTGATGATGTGGAGGGCAAGCCGGCCAAGGGACTGACCATTTTCCTGGTTGACCGGGAAAATCCGGGCAAACAGGAAACCGACGGCCGCCTGCTGAACCAGCCTTTCAGCAAGGGCATTACTTATAACAAGATCATGAAGCTGGGCAGCCATATCCTTGCATCGTTTGAGGTTTCCTACGAGGATGTGAAGCTGACGAAACAACAGATTCTGGGTAAACGCGGCTCCGGCTGGTATGATCTGCTTGCCACGCTGAACAATGAGCGTATCGTGTGCGCGGCTATCTGCGTGGGACTTGCCCAGGGATGTCTGGAAGAAGCTAATCAGTACGCCATGGAGCGTGAAGCATTCGGTAAGCCGATCGGACAGTTTCAGGCCATTCAGCATCAGCTGGCCGATATGGCCACCGAGATCGAACTCTCACGCCTGATCACCTACAAGGCAGCCTGGATGCAGGCATCCAATCCGACCGACATGGCCAACGGCGTTATCGCCAGCATGGCCAAGATGTACACCTCGGATGCCGCATTCCGCTGCACGGACCGCGCCATGCGCATCCTGGCCGGTGCCGGTTTTACGATGGAGTACCATATTCAGCGCTACTACCGCGACATCCGCCAGCTGGTGTTTGCGCCGATCACCAATGAAATGTCCCGGAGCTTCATCGGCCAGGTCATGCTCGGCCAGAAGAAATCCTACTAGGGTGCATGCCTGCTCCCCCGCCTCCGGGCCGGGGAGCAGGTTTTTTTCTGACACTGGATGCTCCGCATGACAATCTCCGCTCCGGCTGCCGGAATCATGACCGCCCCGCCGGAGACATTTTGAAGCAGCCCGCCGAAGTCAACCGAACACGGTGTACGGCCTGCCGGCGGCTGAAGGCGGCATAAGGCACGCAACGTAACATACCACGCACACGGGAGGCAATCACCATGGAACAAAAATTCAATACCGAGTTGATTACCAATTTCGGCCCTGACACGCTGCTTCCGGATTTGACATTTGCTGAAATGCAGTCCGGCTGGGACTGCGGCGGCGGAACCTACAAGATTACCAAAGGGGAAGTTGAAAAGTTTGCCCGCCTGATGGGTGATCCCAATACCGGAGCCGAGACCGTGCCCGTTGGCATGATCTATATTTACGGCCTGCGTATCTGCTGGGACCGCAAGGTGTTCATTGACCAGGCCGTGCGTGCCGGCGACACGATTACGTTCCATAACCCTGCAAAAATCGGGGACACAATTACCACCAGGCTTTCGATTGCCGACAAGAAGGAAGTATCCAAGGAAAAAGATGGTCAGGTGAAGGTAACGAAGTTTCTGTATGTCAACATGTCGGCCGAAAATCAGGACGGCGCTAAAATTGTTGATATCGTCATGAGTTTCATGCTTCCCAAAACCATGAAATAAAACTCTTTTGCGCACCAGGAGGTAGCACTATGGATACAGCACGTTTTAACGTTGGCGATACGCTTCCCTCGAAAACCCTGGCGGTCACGCAGGCCCTGATCAATGAATATGCCGACATCTGCGGCGACTACAATACGCTGCATGTCGATGTCGCGGGCATGAAGGATCATCCCCTGTTCGGCGGCACCATTGCGCACGGCACGATTAATGTCGAGCCCGTGCTGCAGGCAATCTGCACGGTGCAGGGTACCAAATGGCCCTCTGCCGGAACAAAAATAGATCTGCAGTTCCGTGCCCCGGTAAAGCCCGGCATGACCATATCGAGCGTGCTGGTCGTGAAGGAAAAAAAAGCTGACAGCCTTATCTGCGATATGACTATTCAGGACCAGGATGCCAAGCCCTGCGTCAAAGGCACCGTCGAAATCAAATAATGCATTCCATGTTTTACGAAAAGAGTTTTTAAGAACAGCAGTCGGGGCCCCGGTTCAATTGGGGCTCCGCTTTTACATACCATGACAATGATGCACCGAGGGTGTTTTTAATATTTACCGTACTGTCTAACTGTGGAGGAAATTCGATGAAAATCAGCAAAGACGTAAAAATTGATCTGTACACGCGCATGGTTCGCCAGAGAATTTTTGAGGATGAGACCACGGCAAATTTTGCCAGCGGAGAAATGCCGGGCTTTCTGCACCTGTCGCAGGGCGAGGATGCCGTACCCGCCGGTGTGTGCTCGCACCTGTCCAATGACGACGCGATCTACACCACCCACCGCGGCCACGGCTGTATCATCGCCAAGGGCGCTGAGATCAAGCCCATGATGGCAGAGCTGTTCGGCCGCATTGACGGCTGCTGCAAGGGCCGCGCCGGTTCCATGCATTTTGCTGATGTGAAGACCGGCTGCATGGGCTCAAACGGTATCGTCGGTGAAGGCATGCGCATCGCTTTAGGCACAGCGTTTGCCCAGAAGTATAATAAAACCAAAAACATCACCGTAGTATTTTTCGGTGAAGGCGCCACCGGAACCGGCGCGTTTCACGAATCCTTCAATATGGCCTCGACGCTGAAACTGCCGCTGGTATTTGTGTGCAACATTAATTTGTACGCCCAGATGACCCCCAAATCGACCCACATCGCGATTGAAGACGTGGCCGACCGCGCTGTGGGCTACGGCGCTCCCGGTGTGACCATCGACGGCAATGACGTAGAAAAAGTCTATGAAGAGTTTGCCAGGGCAGCCAGGCATGCCCGTGACGGCAAGGGACCCTATCTGCTTGAGTGCAAGACCTATCGCCATCACGGCCACTTCGAGGGCGACCCCTGCAACTATCGTCCTGAAGGCGAGCTTGAGGAGTGGAAGAAAAAAGACCCGATCGTGCTGTATGAAAAGAAGCTGAAAAAAGAGGGCGTGCTGACTGATAAGGAAATGCAGGCCATCAAGGACGCTGCCAGGAAGGAAGTTGTTGACGCGGTGGCGTTCGCCCGTGCCAGCGCCATGCCTGAGGTCGAGGAGCTGTATAAAGACATCCTTGCTTAGTTCGATGGGTTTTTTCACGACTGTCACAGTGTGAAGATTGAATATATCATTTACTGGAGGATTAAATAGATGGCTGAAATGAAAAAAATCAATGTGCAATGGGCGATTAATCATGCGATCGCGGAAGAAATGCGCAGGGATCCCAGCGTATTCATTATCGGTGAGGATGTCGGCGGCCCCGGCGGCCCTTTCGGCGTAACACGCGGCCTGCAGGCGGAGTTTGGTAAGGAGCGTGCTGTTGATACACCGATTTCCGAGGGCGCTATCGTGGGCCTGTGCTGCGGCGCGGCTGCTTCGGGCCTGCGTCCGGTTGCTGAAATCATGTTCATGAACTTTATTACCCTGGCGGTTGAGGAATTCTACAATCAGGGATCGAAAATGCGCTGGATGTTCGGCGGCCAGGTCAAACAGCCTTTTGTCGTGCGCGCCATGACCGCCGGCGGCTTCGGAGCGGGTCCGCATCACTCCTCATCGCTTGAGGGCTGGTTTGCAAGCATGCCGGGCATGAAGGTTGTCATGCCCTCCAATGCCTACACTGCCAAGGGCCTGATGAAGTCGGCGATTCGCGACGACAACCCCGTGCTGTATGTCGAGCCGCTGTCATCCTACACGATCAAGCAGGAAATTCCTGTTGATGAATACCTGATACCCATTGGCCAGGCTCAGCTGGTAACCGAGGGCAGCGACGTGACGATCGTCAGCGTCGGCCGCATGCTTCTTGAGGCTGAAAAGGCCGTTGCTAAGCTCAAGGCCGACGGGATCAATGCTGAGCTGCTTGACCTGTGTACGGTCAACCCGCTGCCGATGGAAGACATTTACAAGTCAGTCAAGAAAACCAACCGGCTGGTTATCATCCATGAGGCCAAGGAAATCATGGGCATTGGCGCCGAGATCGCCGCATCCGTGCAGGAAAAGCTCTTTGACTGGCTCGATGCACCGGTTGTGCGCTGTGCGGCTCCTTTTACGCATATCGCCTTCCAGCCGCTGCTTGAAAAACACTATCTGCCCAATGCCGATAAGCTTGTGGCCAAAGTTAAAGGCCTGATGGGCTGATTATGTGCGGCCTGCCGCTGGTGTGAGTCAGGCAACAGGCCCGCGTGATTTTGTTGGAAGAATGCATAACAGGTATCTGTACTACTTTTAGAAATGGAGAGTAAAGAATGGCTACCAATGTAACCATGCCCAAACTGGGCCTTACCATGGAAACCGGTAAGATCGTGGAGTGGAAAGCGGCCCAGGGCGGCGAAGTGCAGCAGGGTTCGATCCTGCTGGTTGTTGAAACTGAAAAAATTACCTATGAAGTTGAAGCCCCGGCCTCGGGCCTGCTGAACATCATTGTCAAGGCCGAGGAAGAGGTGCCGGTTGCCGCGCTGATCGCGCAGATCGCGGCTGACAAGGCCGAGCTTGACAGCCTGGCAGCCGGCGGCGCTCCCGCAGCAGCGGCTCCGGCTCCCGCAGCGGCTGCGCCGGCTGCAGCTGCTCCGGCCCAGGCTGCAGCGCCTGCAGCCGCAGCGCCTTCCCGTGCTCCGGGCGAGCGCGTCAAGGCCTCGCCGCTTGCAAAGAAACTGGCTGAAGAAGCTGACATTGACATAAGTCTGATCGCCGGTACCGGTCCTGAAGGGCGTATCGTGAAAGAGGACGTTGAGAACTACCTTGCATCCAACAAGGTGCGCATCAGCCCGGTCGCTAAAAAAATGGCCGATGAAGCGGGTCTTGCTCTGATCTCCATCGCCGGCACCGGCGTCAACGGCAAGATCATGAAGGAAGACGTTGAGAAAGCCATTGCAGCAGCCAAGCAGGCGCCTGCTGCAGCGGCTGCCCCTGAGAAGAAGGCTGCCGAGGCTCCTGCCATGGCCTCCGGCGACCGGATGGAAAAGCTCACCAGCATGCGCAAAGTAATCGCCCGCAAGATGCTGCAAAGCTGCAACGAGGCCGCCATGGCCTACATGACCTATGAGATCGATGCCACTGCCATTCAGGATTTTCGCGAAAAGATCCTTAAAAGCGCCGAGAAGAAACACGGCGTGCGCGTGACCATTACCGACTTCATGCTCAAGCTGACCGCCATGGCGCTGCGCCAGCACCCGGTGATCAACACCCGCTGGGTTGAAGGGCAGGGCATTCTCTTTCTTGACGAGATCAACGTCGGCATGGCCATGGCCATCAAGACCGGCCTGGTTGTTCCGGTCATCAAGACCACAGACAAGAAAACGATTATTGAGATCGCCAAGGACCGCACCGCCTTGATCGACAAGGGTCGCGGCGGCAAGCTGGGACCGAATGAAATGACCGGCGGTACCTTTACGGTATCCGCGATGGGCATGTTCGGCACTGATGTGTTCACGGCCATCATCAATCAGCCTGAAAACGCGATCCTGGGCGTCGGCACCATCAAGGATAAGCCGGTTGTCGTGAATGGCCAGATCGTGATCCGGCCCATGATGAACCTGTCGCTGACCTATGATCACCGCACGATCGACGGCGCAGACGCCGGCCGGTTCATGCAGACACTGAAAGAGTTCATGGAAGACCCGATGATGACGCTGGCGTAACGCACGGCGAAGGGTTACTGTACGATTGATTTAACAATAAAGGAGCGCATTGATGGCAACAAATGTAACGATGCCCAAACTCGGGCTGACAATGGAAACCGGCAAGATCGTCGAATGGAAAGCCGCCGAGGGCGGCGAAGTAAAACAGGGTTCGATCCTGCTGGTTGTCGAGACTGAAAAAATCACCTATGAAGTTGAAGCGCCGGCCTCCGGATTGCTGCACATCATTGTGAAGGCCGAGGAGGAAGTTCCGGTTGCCGCTTTGATCGCGCAGATCGCGGCTGACAAGGCCGAGCTTGACGGCCTGGCAGCAGGCGGCGGCGCTCCGGCCGCGGCAGCTCCCGCAGCCGCTGCACCGGCGGCACCCGCAGCAGGTGCTCCGGCAGCAGCAGCCGCACCGGCTGCGGCGGCCGCTGACACCCATGTCGTCGTGATCGGCGGCGGACCGGGCGGCTATCCGGCTGCAATCCGGGTCGCGCAGCTGGGCGCGAAAGTCACGATCATTGAAAAAGACGAGTTCGGCGGCACCTGCCTGAACCGCGGCTGCATCCCCACCAAAGCGCTGCTGCAGTCCTCCGGCATGTACAAGCACGCCAAGGAAGCCAAGACCTTCGGCATCACCATCGGCGATGTTAAGGTTGATTTTGCCGCCGTGATGGCCCGCAAGAACACGGTCGTCAAGCAGCTGGTCGGCGGTCTGGGCGGCATCCTGAAAAGCCACGGCATGAAGATCATCAAGGGCACCGGCCAGATCGTGAGCGCCGGCCTGGTGAAAGTTGCTGAAACCGGTGAAGAGATCAAATGCGACAAGATCATTATCGCGACCGGCTCAGTGCCTTCGCGCGTGCCGATCGACGGCATTGACCACTGCATCACGTCTAACGAGGCCCTGAACCTTGAGAAGCTGCCCGCCAGCATGCTCATTATCGGCGGCGGCGTGATCGGCATGGAATTCGCGCAGATCATGAACCAGATGGATGTGGCCGTGACCGTGGTTGAAATGCTGCCTCAGATCCTGCCCACGGAAGACCCGGAAGTTGCCAAGACCTTCAGCGCCATGTGCCAGAAGGCCGGCATCGAAATTCACACCTCCACCTCGGTCAGCAAGGTCGAGCCCAAGGGCAAAAAGCGCATGGTGAGCTTCGGCGACAAGCAGAAGGAAGTCGATATTGTACTCGTGGCTGTCGGCCGCTCGCCCTACACCGAAGGGCTCGGGCTTGACAAGGCCGGCATTGCCATGGAGAAAAACTTCGTCAAGGTCAATGAGTATCTCGAGACCAGCGTCAAGGGTATCTACGCCATCGGCGACGTGATCGGCAATTACATGCTGGCCCATGTGGCAACGTCCGAGGGCGAAACCGCGGCCATGAACTGCGTCGGCAAACAGCACCGCATGGATTACCGTTCAGTGCCGCGCGGCGTGTACACCACGCCCGAGGTTGCCAGCGTCGGCATGACCGAGGCCGAGGCCCGCGCCAAATACGGCGACATCGAGATCGGCCGCTTCCCGTTTGTCGGCTGCGGCAAGGCCCTGGTCATCAATGAAACTGAAGGCTTCGTGAAGATCATTTCCGAGAAGAGATACGGCGAGGTTGTTGGCGCGGCCATTCTGGGGCCGCACGCCACCGACTTGATCAATGAGATCGGCCTTGCCATCAAGATGGAAGCCACGTTCGAGGAAATCGCGCACACAATTCACGCGCATCCCACGATCGCCGAGTCGATCATGGAAGCAGCCCTCGACGTTGACGCCAAGGCGATTCATATGCCTAAGAAGCGCAAGTAAGGTTATTTACAATAGTACGTATGTTCTGGGCCGCCCCGGCAAAGTTCCACCGGGGCGGTTTTTTTTATGGGCTCGTGACGCCGAAGCCCGCTTGCGTTTTATTCATCGGCGGGGTATGGTTGTCCATCCGCATGCCGATCGTACAGGGAGGATTCACGATGCTCTACCGCGCACTACCCAAAACCGGTGACCGTCTTTCCATCCTTGGATTCGGCGCCATGCGCCTTCCGCAGAAAAAGGGCAGAATCGACGAGCCCCGCGCAACCGCGCAGATCCGCATGGCTATTGACCGCGGCATCAACTATATCGATGCCGCCATGCCCTATCATGCCGGTGCCTGTGAGCCGTTTCTGGGCCGGGCGCTTTCTGACGGCTACCGGGAGAAGGTACGCCTGGCCACCAAGCTGCCGCACTGGGATGTTGTGGCCTCGCGTGCTGACATGGATGCGCTGCTGCGCGTGCAGCTGCAGAACCTGAATACCGACCGGATCGACTATTACCTGCTGCATCAGCTGGGGCTGCCTGACTGGCTGCGCCTTGAGCGCCTTGGTATTGTTGACTTTCTGAATTGCGCAAAAGCCGACGGCCTTATCGGCAATGCCGGCTTTTCCTTTCACGCGAGCTATGATGAATTTGCAGCCCTGGTTGATGCCTACGACTGGGAGTTCTGCCAGATACAGTACAACTATCTTGACGAGCAGCATCAGGCCGGTACCCGGGGGCTGCGCTATGCAGCCTCAAGGGGCCTGGGTGTCATTGTCATGGAACCCCTGCGGGGCGGCAATCTGGCGAAAATGCCGCCTGAGATAAAAGCTTTTTTCGATGAGGCCGAGCAGCGGCGCAGCGCTGCGGAATGGAGCCTGCGCTGGATATGGAACCACCCCGAAGTTACCTGCGTGCTCTCCGGCATGAATGACGAGGCCCATATCGAAGAGAACCTGAAGATCGCCGATGAGGCTCAACCCGATTCACTCACGCCGACCGAGCTTGAGATCATCAGCTGCGTTGTGACCGCATACAGGAAGCTGATGAAGGTCGGCTGTACGGGCTGCCGCTACTGCATGCCGTGCCCGGCAGGGGTGGCAATACCTGAATGCTTCGATGCCTATAATGCGCAGCTGTGGGGTAATAAAATCGAGGGTCTGTTCCGCTATCTGTTCATGGTGGCGCGGCCTCTGCGGGACTGCGGCGACGCCTATGCCTCCCGCTGCACGCAATGCGGGGAGTGCGAAAAAAAATGCCCGCAGCACATCGAGATCCGCGCACACCTCAAGGATGTGGCCGCCCGGTTCGAGGGACTGAAACTCAGGCTCCTGATCAGACTCATGCGCCTGATCATGGGATTCAAACGCCGCAAAAACCTGAAGCGGGGCAGGGCGCTCCTGCCCTGAAATGAGCCCCTGCTTTGCCGCGGTTTTTTTCGGTTCCATCATTGTTGCGCCGTTTAGAGCTCATCCGCAGTTAAAATCTGGCATGCTATTTCCATCGCATGGTCAAAACATCTTGACAAACAGGGTGCTGTCCGCTGATATAAAGTCTGTCGTTATCCTTGCCGCGTGTAACCATTACTGCAGGAGTTGCGTGTGACCGAAATAATGCTGATCGCGATTTTACTTATTGTTCTGGCTGTGTTCGTGCTGAGTCTTGTTGCAGGGCTGCGCCGGGGTGACGCAAGCGCAGCCGATCAGGCCATGAAAACCTTTGGCGAAAGCGTGCAGGCAGAATTCCGCAATCAGCGCGACGAGGTCGCCCTGCAGTCACGGCATCTGCGCGAGGAACTCGACGGCCGTTATAAAAATTTGAGTGATTCCCTGCTTGCCCGCATGCATGAAAACCTGACGCTGCAGAACAGCCAGTTTGCAAAGCTTGAAACGCGTTTTGAGTCACTTGAAAAGAAGCTGGTTGAGCACCTGTCGAAGCTTGATGCGAATGTGCGCGACAGCCTTGAAAAAATCCGGCACGATAATACGGCAAAGCTCGAGGACATGCGCAAGACCGTTGATGAGAAACTTCAAAGCACGCTGGAGAAACGGCTGGGTGATTCGTTCAAGCTGGTCAGCGAGCGCCTGGAGCAGGTGCACAAGGGGCTGGGCGAGATGCAGAACCTGGCTGCCGGTGTCGGCGATTTAAAGAAGGCCCTGACCAATGTCAAGACCCGCGGCGTGATGGGCGAGTATCAGCTGGAGTTCATCCTGGAGCAGCTGCTGACGCCTGATCAGTACCGCAAAAACGTCAGTACCCGGCCCGGCAGCAAAAACTTTGTTGAATTCGCGATTGTGCTGCCCGGCAGGGACGACAGTGGCGCGAGCGTTCTGCTGCCCATTGACGCCAAATTTCCGACCGAGGATTATAATGCCCTGCAGGAGGCCTACGAAAAGGCTGATCCGGTTCTGATCGATAAATTCAGAAAACAGATTTCAGCCCGGATTGTGAGCTCTGCCAAAGACATTCGGGATAAGTATCTTGAGCCGCCCTGCACGACCGATTTCGGCATCATGTTTCTGCCGATCGAGGGCCTGTTCGCCGAGGTGCTGCGCGAGCCCGGCTTGATGGAAACCCTGCAGCGCGACTATCATGTGACCATTGCCGGCCCGACAACCCTGTCGGCTTTCCTGAACAGCCTGCAGATGGGCTTCCGCACGCTTGCGATCGAAAAGCGTTCAAGCGAGGTCTGGAAAATCCTTGGAGCGGTCAAGACCGAATTCGGCAAATTCGGCGATGTGCTTGAAAAGACCCGCAGGAAGCTGGAGGAGGCCAGCAGCGTTATTGAAGGAGCGGGTGTGCGCTCAAGGGCGATTGAGCGCAAGCTGCGCGATGTGCAGCAGCTGCCCGCAGCCGAGGCCCAGGGGCTGCTAGCCCTGGATGACTCATCCGACATGCCCGTTGATGAGTAGCATCTGTTCAGGCGGGGAATGCCGAACCCCCCGCCCCGTTTTTTTTAATCATCAATTGCAACACAGTCTCGCAGGCCGGAATCCTGGAAATGCAGGCACTTACAAAGAAACTGGACACTGCGTCTGCACTGGTGTGACGGCTTTTTACGCGTTCATCACTGACTGAAGTTCGCCTCCGGTACTGCCTGAGAAATATTCACGCGCAAGGGGGAAAAATGGTTATTTTCAACTTTTTTCGAATACATTAAATTCTGGCTTGCGGGCTCCTTATTTCCTAGTTATAATAATCACAGGTAAACCCCCGGCTTTGAGACTGTGTCGCAATTAAGGCCACATGTTCTTTGACAATTAAATAACAGGTTATAGAAGATACGTCATCAAGTGCTATGCTGGATGTGATAAAATATC
>VGSH01000043.1 GCA_016875025.1 Deltaproteobacteria bacterium | reverse complement strand
TCACACCAGTAACATGTATTCAAACAGCGCCGATACCCTCAAGCGCAAGTGTGTGATTCCCGTGATGTGCAGCATGGTTATCGCCGCAGCACTAACGGCTGCCGGGTGCTCGCCGACCATCGATGCCTCCACTGCAAGCACCATGCAGGACTCCATTGCGTATGTCCGCTCAACTCTTGATGCCGCTGACAGGAAGGCATTTGATACAGCGCTGCGGGATCTCAATGACATGCTGTTCAACCGGACGGATGCCGTCAGTCAGGCCACAATCGGTTTATACCGGCCCGAAGCACTTGTGCGCAAAATCCTGCACCGCAAAAACGCCTTTGACGTAATCCTCATGGTCGAATACCATCGCCGTCAACACCCCTGACGCTTCACCCACAGTTTCGGATTGCTGAAAAAAAATGGCTGTGGTATATGTTCCTATCGCTGCACCGCGGTAATCGCTGCAGATGAGCATATGCCGGCCGATTAGGCGCGTTTTTACCACTTCATGCCGTAGACAGAAGCACTCCCTGTTCATGAAACACACCATTAAAAACTGGCTGGCGGAATGCAAAAATCTGAACGGTGATCCTCGCTATATCGGCCGCGGCATGGCCATCGGCATATTCATCAGTCTAACGCCGTTTTTCCCGTTCCACATGGCAATTGCCGTTACGCTCGCCATCCTGCTGCGCGGCAGCAAACGGGCAGCCGCGGTCGGCGTCTGGCTCAGCAATCCCCTGACCATTCCATTCTGCTATTTCATCATCTACAAGCTGGGCATCTATATTCTGGGCACGAACCCGGTCTACAATCCCGACTGGAAGACATTTGCAGATATTCTAAAAATGGGACTCGGCATTTTCTACGCCATGATCGTCGGCGGTGTCGTGCTCGGGTCAGCACTGGCCGTGCCGGCCTACTACATAACGAAAAAAATTTTTCAACGGATGCAGTCCCGCGGCAACAGAAACGGGGCACAGCCCGGCGCACAAACACCACCCGCAGCCAGCGAAGCAGCCACGAAATGAACGGCGGTGCTGCCGGGCTGATGCAATTCTGTTCACGAGTGCGAACAAACCGGCAACTTACCTACCATATACGATTGCACCGCTACCAGCACGCACCTGTTCCCGTATCGACTTTCAAAACAAAACCTGCCCTGTCGTGACGGAATCCCTGAATCCGCTCAAGCCGTATAAAAATCAGCATTGCTACAGGATTATTTTTATGGCATATACATTGACAACTTCGTAAAAAGTTCCGAACTGTCACCCTGAGCGAAGCGAAGGGTCTCCTAAGGCATTGAAAAAACGAGATTCTTCGCTTCGCTCAGAACGACAAAACAGCCTGATTATGACTTTTTACGACGTCATCATACATTAAACGATTACAAAAAAAATCGCGTATGTGCTGATACCCACCTCTCATTGAAAAGGAGCCACAATCATGCTGAGAACACTGCTGCTGCTCGTCTTGTTGTGCATAATAGCGGCTTCGGCACCATCTGCCCGGGCTGCGGGCCTGCTGCTTCCCGGAGAAGAAGGCTTCAGCGACAGCGACCACTTTTCAGATAATCTCTGGGGACTGCACACGCAGCTTGAAGAAAAATACGGCCTGTATTTTGAAATCGTCTATCGGCAGGATACGTTCTGGAACACCCGCGGCGGCAACAGCACCAAAAGCCCGCCTGACCGTCCCCGCATGGCAGGCCTGTATCTTGAGCTCGACACGGCCGGGGCCGGCCTGTGGGAAAACGGCACATTTTTTCTGGGACTCGAATATATTACCGGCAAAAACCCCTCTGATTCACGGGTGGGCGACTGGCAGTGGATGTCCTGGATTTCAACCGATCGCCGCAGAGCTCAGGTATCGGAATTCTGGTACCGGCACAGCTTTTTGGAAGACAGCTTCTGGATCAAGCTCGGCAAAATGGAGGCCAACACGGAATTTAATGCCATCGATTACAGCCTTGACTTTATCCATTCATCAGCGGCACTGAACCCGACCATTCCGATCCCTTCCTACCCCGATCAGGACTGGGGGCTGGTAGCCGGGATCGAGCCATCCGAACACTTTGCCGTCAATGCAGGCATCTATCAGGGAGATCTCAACGGCAGCCGCTCAATCGGCAATACCCTCGGGAACCTGCGCGGCCCCATGCTGATTGTTGAGCCCTCTTTCAGATACGAAATCAACGGTCTGCCGGGCAAAGTAAATATCGGCACATGGTGGAACGGCCGCGCATTCGACGCCTATCACAGGAACAGGCCAAACCGAACCACCTACGGCAGTTCATACGGTTTTTACGGCTTTATCCAGCAGCTTTTGTGGAAAGAGAACCCGGCCGATGCGGAATGCGCACAGGGCGTGGGCATCTACGGACAGTACGGCTGGGTGCCCAAAAACCGCTCCGAAATCGACGACTTCATCGGCGGCGGTATGACCTGGCAGGGCGCCATCAGGGGCCGGGATGACGATGTGATGGGTCTGGGCGCGTTTTGCGTCTACTTCAGCGACAGCGCCGGATTTGATGATCGCGCCGAGACCGCGGTTGAGCTTTTTTATAAAGCATGGCTTACCGGCTGGCTTTCGGTGCAGCCCGATGTGCAGTTCATCAGCAACCCCGGCGGTGTCGGTAATCAAAACGCAATCGTGGTCGGCGGCCGGGTCGAATTCGTTTTTTAACGCAATTGTCCGCATCAGCACAGATAAAAAAACGCCCCGGAAATGCCTGCCGGGGCGTTTTTCACAATTGCGGCTGCTGCGGACTCAGATAACACGCACCATCACGACCCCTTGAACCGCGCGCAGTTTTTCGATCACGGCCGCATCGATCGTGCTGTCGATATCAATGATATTATAGGCGTAATCATCGCGGCTGCGGTTGAGCATATCGGCAATGTTAATCTTCTCATCAGCCAGGATGGTCGTAAACTGGCCTATGATGTTGGGAACATTGCGGTTGGCGATGGTGATGCGCATCTGGCCGGATGCCGGCAATATGCACTCGGGAAAGTTGACCGAGTTCTTGATATTGCCGCGTTCCAGGTAATCGCGCAGCTGGTTGACCGCCATGGTCGCGCAGTTGTCCTCGGATTCAGGCGTGGAAGCGCCCAGATGCGGCACCGGAATAACATTGTCGATGGTGAGCAGTTTCTCGGTGGGGAAATCGGTTACGTACATCTCGACAATACCCTCGCCTATGGCTTCAAGCATGTCATCATCATTGACCAGCTCACCGCGGGCGAAATTCAGGATTCTGACCCCTTTGCGCATCAGGCGGAATTTTTCCCGGTTGATCTTGCCGCGGGTATCGGCGTTGAGCGGCATGTGCAGCGAAATGAAATCCGATCCGGCAAGCAGCTCATCAAGGCTGATGGCTTTCTTAACCGTGCGCGACAGGCCCCAGGCCGAATCGACCGACAGGAACGGATCATAGCCGGTCACCTGCATGCCGAGTGCTTCGGCGTCATTGGCGACCATCACGCCGATCGCGCCAAGCCCCACAACCCCGAGCTTTTTACCCTTGATTTCAGGGCCGGTAAACTGCTCCTTGCCCTTCTCGACCGCCTTGGCTACATCTTCAGCCTGACCGGCAAGGCCCTTGGCCCAGGTAATGCCGCGGTAGACCTTGCGCGATGAGATAAACAGGCCCATCAGGGTCATTTCCTTGACTGCATTGGCATTGGCTCCGGGAGTATTGAAGACGACTATGCCCCGCTCGGAGCACTTCTCAACCGGGATATTGTTGACGCCGGCGCCGGCACGCGCAATTGCTTTAACCGACGGCGACAGTTCCATGTCGTGCATTTTCTGGCTGCGCACCAGTATCGCATCCGGGTTGACGATTTCGGAGGCATACTCGTAATGATCGTGAGGAAGCAGATCAAGACCAACCGGTGAAATTTTGTTGAGAAGCTGAATTTTATGCATTGCGCACACTCCCTTGCAGCGCCGGGCTGCTCGAACCTGAATTATTTTCAAAAACCTCCGTTAACGAGCGTTTTTTATAGCATTATTTCCGTTTTTCCGCCATACAAAAGTTCGCATATGCCGCTATGAAGCCGGAGACATGAGGCGCTCATCATAGCTCAGGCACGCGCCTTCGGCAACTCGCTCCAGCAGGTCGTATAGCGGCCCGACATAAAGCGCCGCTGCATCCGCCAGGCGCGCGCAGCGCGCGACGGAACCGCAAAGCTGACCGCTCCCCTGCCCCAGCGCGCGTTAATCGCATCCACAGCCTCCATGAAACGCCGGCTGCGCTCATCAGCGGCCGGAGCGCAGCCGAACAAGACAGGCTGATGCGCGCGCTCCTTCTGAAGAGCCGTCAGCATAACGCCGGTTTTGCGATAGCGCACTCCGCGGCGATACAGGCGCTCAAGGCCGGCCAGGCCGTGGCGGATGAGTTCCGGCGTGGAACTGAGCGGCTGCGGCAGGCTCAGCGTGAGTGCTGCACTGTGATGCGGCCCCGGGCCGTGAGCGCCGGTTGTAATAAACACCTGCATGACCGCGGTCAGCAAGGACCGGCTGCGCAGTTTGGCTGCGGCAGTGCTGATATATTCAGCCAGCGCCTCGCGCAACCGGGCCGGATCGTCAACCGGGCTGCCGAAAGAGCGCGAGCTGAGAATAGAGCGCAGCGCAGGTGCCACATCCTCAACGCCGAGACAGCTGACGCCGCGCAGTTCCAGAACCGTGCGCAGCCCCTGTACGGTCATATGCCGGCGCACCCAGCCCTCATCGGCACCTTTGAGATCGCGGGCGGTGATGATGCCGCTGCGCCTGAGCAGCTCAGCGTAGCGCCGCCCGACCCCCCACACATCCGCAACCGCGACCGATTCCAGCACACGCTCGCTGTCTGCGCAGCCGTCAAGATCGAACACCCCGCCTGCATCCGGCTGTTTCTTTGCAGCACGCGCGGCTATCTTGGCCAGGGTTTTTGTCGAAGCAATCCCGATTGATACCGGGATGCCGGTACAGCGCGCAACCTGGGAGCGCACCCGGCGCGCCCAGTCTGCCGGATTTTCACGCTGTGCACAGGCCAGAAACGCCTCGTCAATCGAGTACTCTTCCATGCGCGGGCTGAACCGGCGCAGGGTTTCCATCACCCGCGCCGACATGTCGCCGTACAGGGCGTAATTTGAGGAAAACACCCGCACACCGTGGTGACTGATAAGCTCGCGGCACTTGAAAAAAGGAGTCCCCATGCTGATACCGAGCTGCTTGGCCTCGTCCGAGCGGGCGATCACGCATCCGTCATTGTTGGAAAGCACCACGACCGGCCGGGCTGCCAGCGACGGGTCGAATACCCGCTCGCAGGACACGTAGAAATTATTGCAGTCAACCAGCGCAAAGCGTGCGCTCTGCTCAGAGCCGGTGAATAACACAGGTGGCCACCCCCCAGATATGCACGTCGCTGTATTCCGCCACTTCAATGCAGCCGAACGCATCGTTCTCGGGCTTCAGAGTGCAGCGCCCGTCGTGCTTCATCAGGCGCTTGACGGTCAGCTCACCGTTGACCGCCGCAACTACAATGCTGCCGCCGGCCGGCTCAAGCGAGCGGTCAACGATCAGGATATCACCGTCATGAATGCCTGCCCCGGTCATTGAATCACCGGCCACGCGCACAAAAAATGTAGCGCTCGGATGCTGAATCAAGTGTTCATTCAGGTCGAGCCGCCGCTCAATATAGTCACCTGCCGGAGAAGGAAACCCGGCCGCCACTGTTTCCAGAAACAAAGGAACGTCCCGTTCAGATTGTAAAGAACGAACTGCGCTCATCACTTCATGCAGCATGTCTAACCCCATGTATGTTGATGGTACATCCCGGCATCGTGCTTCCAGAATTTTGTGCTGAAATATATAGCATCAGAATTTATATAACATATGTACTATTAATAGCAAATTTTTTATGGGGTTTTCTGACTTTGTTGTACATAAAAAGTTGAGTTTATATCGATAAAATATAACTGCAAGCACGTTTCGATGCGACACGTTTTGAGGAGACAGAACGCAGGTAAGGTGGTGCTCTCTTTGCCAAAGGGGGCGTGAAAAGTACCCTGCTTGTGGCACTACGGTAAGACGCAACAGAACGTGACCTGTGCTTTAAAAGGCAAAGAAAACTTTTTTTCGGTACAACAAAACCGGAAGATCATTTTTATGCATCTGTTGATATGTTGTGGTATCTTTACTTCAACCCACTGTATTTAGTGGTACTTATTGTAAAAAACACCTGTTGAAAGAATGTGGAATGTCTGAATACGCCCGCTTGTGATTCATGTCCGGGCGGGATATAATAATACGCGATCACGATCCGGTCACATACGCAGCATCCGCAGGGCCGCTGCCGTTATACACCCGGCATACAGCGGGCCGGCGCTGTTGTGAACCCGGCATCCAGGAAAAAGTCTTCATATGTCCTGTCCTGATCACATTGATCTGCGCATTGAAAAAATGGTCCAGGGCGGCCTGGGATTCGCGCGCCATGCGGGCCAGGCATGTCTCGTCAAATACGCCATTGCCGGCGAGCTGGTGAAAGCCCGCGTTGACCAACGGCACAAGCAGTTCATTGAAGCCACCGCCGTTGAGATTCCGGAGCCCTCCCCTGAGCGCGTGCCGCCGCCCTGCCCGCTTTTCACCACCTGCGGCGGCTGCCACCTGCAGCATATGTCCTATGCCCGCCAGCTTGCATCGAAAGCCCAGGCACTTGAAGACAGCCTGCAGCGCATCGGCAAATTCAGCGAACCCGCGATTGCCGGCCCGATCGCTTCGCCGGCACAGCTGCACTATCGGATCAAAGCCGGGCTGAAAGTCGACCTGCAGCCGGATGTACGCATCGGCCTGTATGAAGAAAAAACACACGAGCTGATTGATATTGAACGCTGCCTGCTGCTGGATGAGCGCCTGAACGCGGCCCTGCCGCTGCTGCGCGGTCTCTACCGCGAAAAACCGCTGGTAAAAGCGCAGGTGCAGTTCATCGACATGCTTGTGTGCCGCGCAAGCGACGCCATCGTGCTGCGCGCATGGTCAAGCCCGCGCAAGGCCCGAACGTTTTCCCTGTCGCTCAAAAGCGGCCGCCTGCAGCCCGGGGCCGGACATGCCCATGACAGCGTGCGCGATCTAAGCTTTCTCCGCACGCCGGATGCATTCTGCCAGGTCAATGCCGCCCAGAATGAAACGATGATAGATGTGGTGCTTGATTATCTCGCGCCCGGGCCTTCACGCCGCGTACTGGATCTCTACTGCGGGTCCGGCAATTTCAGCCTGTTCCTTGGCCGTCAGGGCGCTGAAGTCTTCGGGATTGAAATGAACCCTGCGGCCGTTGAGCAGGCCCGTGTGAACGCCCATGCCAATGCAATCGACAGATGCCGTTTTGAAACAGCCGATATCAGCATTCTGCGGCTCACAAAACTTCCGTTTAAATGCACCGACGTTCTTGTGAATCCACCCCGCAGCGGCTGTGCACCCGCAGTGATCGGCCAGATTCTCAAGCTCAGGCCGCACTGTATCGTCTATGTTTCCTGCAACCCGGCCACGCTGGCCCGCGATGCCCGCCTGTTGTGCGATGGCGGCTACCGGCCGGAACGCATCCAGCCCCTTGATATGTTTCCGCAAACCTGCCATAGTGAAACCGTGATGAAACTTGTCAAAAGCGGCTGAACGGCGCGACTGCTCAGCTCATCGCCTGCCGTCTGCGTGATCAGGATACCAGCATGCATGAAGCTCTTTTTTATGAACACCGCGGTGACACTGCTGTGCGCTGCGGACTGTGCCCGCATGCCTGCCTTATTGCCGACGGGCGACGCGGCCTGTGCGGTGTCCGCGAAAACCGGGGCAACACCCTCTACAGCCTTGTCTACGGCCGCGCAATCGCCGAACACGCCGACCCGATTGAAAAAAAACCGCTGTTTCATGTGCTGCCGGGTTCGCGCAGCTACTCGATCGCAACAGCTGGCTGCAACCTGAGCTGCCGGCACTGCCAGAACGCCGATATTGCACATCTGCCGCGCTCCGGCAGCGTGCCTGCAACGCCCCTGCGCTCTCCTGAGCATATCGTCGCTGCTGCTGTTGCATCGGGGTGCAGCACTATTGCCTGCACCTATACCGAGCCGACCGTCTACTTTGAATACGCCCTCGACATTGCCGCCTGCGCCCGAAGCGCAGGCCTGAAAACGGTTTTTGTAACCAACGGCTACATCGCACCTGCTGCCATTGAAGCGATCGCCCCTGTTCTTGATGCCGCCAATATCGACCTGAAAGCCTTGTCCGATGATTTTTACCGTGACGTCTGCGCAGCCCGCCTGCAGCCGGTGCTTGACGCGATACGAACGTATCACCAAAGCGGCGTCTGGATTGAAATAACCACACTGATCATACCGGGCCTCAATGACAGCCCGGATGAATTAAAACAGGCAGCGGATTTCATCGTGTCTGTCGGCGAAGATATTCCCTGGCATGTCAGCGCGTTTTATCCGGCCTATCGCATGACCGATCGGCCCCCGACCCCGGTTGCAGCCCTGCTCGCGGCCCGAGAGATCGGACTCGCAGCCGGGCTGCGCTATGTCTATACCGGCAACATCCCCGGCCATGGCGGAGAGGACACGAACTGCCCCATGTGCAATGCCCTGCTGATTCAGCGCAGGGGCTACAGTATCGCGGCGAATACCCTGCGCAACGGCCTTTGTCCTGCATGCTCAGCACCGTGCGCGGGAATTTTTAATGAATGAAGGCCCTCCCTTGACTTTTGTTCACAGTCATATTATGTGTTCTGCTGTAATTAATCACATGCCTGCGATTGCCGGACACTTGATCACGATGCCGAGTGCCGTATGAGCGATGCCGCACAACCCATGAAAAAAATCCTGCTGGTTGATGATGAGCCCCAGATCGTTGACCTGTTCAGCACCCTGCTGCGAGAGGCCGGCTACCGGGCAGTAACCGCGCCAAACGGCGCTGAGGCCCTCGGTTTATATCTGTATGCCCGCTACCATGAGCCCTTCGACCTTGTGGTGCTGGATGTTTCCATGCCCCGCATTGACGGCCTGCAGGTGCTTGAAACCATTCGCACAGACGAGGCTGCTCGCGGCATAGCCTGCGCGGAAGGCTTGCCGATCATCGTTTTGACCGCCTATAAATCAACCTGCATGCTTTCGTTCAACCTCGGATGTGATGACTACGTACTCAAGCCCGTGCAGCCCGAGGCACTGCTTGCTAAAATACAATCCAAGATCGGACGATAATTCTTCGAAGCCCCGCTGCCTGTCATGCTCTACCCGGAACGTGCATCTCTCAGCATACTAACCGTTGTAATCATCATGGCATGCCGCCCGCCTGCGGCCTCCGCCTTTGTCGATGACATGCGCCGAACGCCGGTCGTGCGCGCAGTCGAAAAGGTTTCCCCGTCGGTTGTCAATATAAGCATGCAAGCCGATGTGCCTGAGCGCAGCAGCCCCTTCAGCATGTTCGAGGGTGATCCTTTCTTCGACAGTTTTTTCCGTGATTTTTTCGAACACAGCCCGCGTCGGCAGAACGTCGCCACCAGCCTCGGCTCGGGCGTGATCATCAACGCCCAGGGCTATGTCGTCACCAACTGGCATGTTGTCGAAAAAGCATCCTCCCTGACGGTGACGACCGAAGATGAAAAAACGTTTGAGGCCAGGCTGGTCGGCGCAGACCCGCAGTCCGACCTTGCGGTCCTGAAAGTTGCTGCGGACAATCCGTTCAATCCCATACCGCTGGGTGATTCCGACCAGTTGCTGATCGGCGAAACGGTTATCGCCATCGGCAACCCGTTCGGGCTTTCGCATACGGTTACCACCGGCGTGATCAGCGCCCTGAACCGCTCCATCCGGACCGGCGAAACCGTTTATGAAAATTTCATCCAGACCGATGCCTCCATCAATCCGGGCAACAGCGGCGGCCCGCTGCTCGACATACACGGCCGTCTCATCGGCATCAACACGGCCATTTACGGACGGGCGGAAGGCATCGGGTTCGCCATTCCGGTCAACACCGCCCGCCGCATCGTGGATGAACTGCTGCTGCACGGCAGGGTACGGCCGGCCTTTATCGGCGTGAGCGTTCAGGAGCTCACCCCTGACCTGGCCGACCATCTCGGGCACAGTGCTGCCGGTGTGCTCGTCTCCGACGTAGCGAGCGGCAGTCCGGCCGCGCGTGCCGGTGTCGAAAACGCCGATATTATTACCCATATCGACAATCACACGATAAAATCCGCTGACGGCTTCCGGCGCACCATCAGCGGCTATACCCCCCGCGACACGCTCCGGCTCAGCATTGTCCGCAGCAAAAAAAACCTGAGCCTCAGCGTGCAGGCCGCTGAATTTCCGCCGCGCCATATTGAACATCTGATCAGCTCGGTGCTCGGGCTGACGCTCGCGCAGAATACCCCCGCCCTTGCGCGCCGCCACGGCCTGCAGGCCGCCGCAGGCGTCCTCATTACCGATGTTTCCCGCGCAGGCACGGCATACGCCAAAGGACTGCGCCCCGGTGATATCATTTTGCGGGTGCACAACAGTGATGTGCAGTCGGTTGAGGAGCTGCTCCAGGAAATGCTGCAGCATGTCTACCGCGATTCGATTGTCCTGCTTGTTCAGCGGGGCCGCTACGGCTACTACGTTACCTGTAATTTCTAGAGCAATTTCATCTTCCCTGTAATTTTTCAAAATGAGGATGCAATCCCGTTCGTGGTGAGCCTGTCGAACCATGAACGGGACTTTTTCTACCATGTTCTACTTCTGTGTCATTCCGAGCGCATGTGAGGAATCCTGTTTTTAAAGATTTCTCAGTCGCTGCAGCTCCTTCGAAATGACAAATATATTTAGTGGGTTACAGCACCCTGCGGATTTGCAGTAGACAGGCTCAGGGTGAACGGAGGGGGCTTTTCGGTGCTCCGAACTCCATACTTCGAATATCAGGACAGGCACAGGGGCCTGCCCCTACCGTGAACGTGGCGAAACATTTTTCGCTGCGCTCCCAACTCCGAACTATGGTATTCAGGAAAATTATCGGGGCCGGCGGGAGGAAAGCATTTTCGTTGGAGCGGCTTTTGGAGTTCTGCGTCCGGCATCCGGCCGCACGGGGTGACGGCCCCGTGCAGGGCGCTGCTTTGACGGGGTTTTCTGCGCAGCCTCGGCAGCGCACTGTTTGACGGCCTCGATTTCAGCCTTTGTCAGAAAACGATAGGTACCCGACGGCAGGCGCCCCAGCTGCAGGGGCCCGATGGCGATCCGGATAATACGCACGCTGGGATGGCCGATCAGCTCGAACATCTTCTTGAGCTGACGATTAAGCCCTTCATGCAGCACCACCTCGCACCATGAGCTCCTTGCGCCTTTTTTAACAAGGCGCACCCCGGCGCGGCTGGTGCCGCGCCCGTCGATCATCACGCCATCGCGCAGGCGCTTCAAGGCCGCTTCCAGCGGCACACCCTTGACCTTGACCAGATATTTTTTTTCAATGCCGTGGCGCGGATGCTGCAGAAGCTGGGAGAATTCACCGTCATTGGTTATCACAAGCAGGCCTTCGGTGTCATAGTCAAGCCGGCCGACCGGATACAAACGCTCGGCAATATCATCATAAAACTGGCTGACAGTCCTGCGACCTTCCGGGTCATGCAGGCTGGTCACGCATCCCGGCGGTTTATGCAGCAATAGATAAATCTTGTTTTCAGGAGCGGCAAGCTCCACGTCATCCACGCTGATAGTGTCCCGGCCCGGATCGGCAAAACTGCCCATCTGTGTCACCACACAGCCGTTCACCATGACACGGCCCTGCCGGATGTATTCTTCAGCTGTACGGCGCGACCCGATACCGCTGCGGGCGATTATTTTCTGCAGGCGCTCTTTCATGGTGCTTCCCGCGTATCGCTTTCAGTGGCCGCTGCACTGCTGTCAGAGCTCTCGCAATCAGAAGGCATTTCAGCGGCATCATCAGTGCCGTCACTGTCATCATCCTCGTACTCAAAGCGCTCAGCCGCGCGATCAGCCTCGGAAAGCTGCTCATCGGTTACCGGCTCGGCTTCCCGGGCCTCTTCTTCATCATCAGCGGCCTGCGACGCCAGGTCGAAAAGCTCAGGCGGAATTTTCTGCCGCAAAATCGTGGGCAGCTTGCTCTCATCAAGGCCGTCGAACTCTTTCAGTGAGGGCAGATCCTCGAGCCGGTCAAGCCCGAAAACCTCCAGAAAGCGCCGCGTTGTGCCGAACATGAAGGGGCGGCCCGGAATGTTTTTGCGTCCGACAATTTTTATCAGGCTGCGCTCGATCAGGTTCTTGATCACGCCGCCGCTATCAACACCGCGCAGTTTTTCAATGTCAGTTCTGATGATGGGCTGCTTGTAGGCAATGATGGCAAGGGTCTCCAGTGTTGACTGCGTCAGCCGGAAGGCCTTTGACTTCTTGAGCTTTTTAATCCACGGCGCGTAATTGGGCCTGGTGCGGTACTGGTACCCGCCGGCAACCTCCTGCAGGTAAAAACCGCGCTGGGAATCGCGGTTGTCAGCGTTAAGCTGCTCGATCACCGCATTGACAGCTGACACGGCAATGTCTTCCTGGCCGACTTCCTGGATGATCTGACGCATACGGGCAATGCTCAGCGGCATGTCGGATGCGAAAATCAAGGCATCGATTATTGGTTTTAGAGCATCGGGTCTCATGCGTCTCCAGTCTGCCCTGTTTCAGGCGAGGGCGCTTCTTCAGGGCTGTCGTCGGTTACCGGATAGAGATAAATCGCGCTGAAATTGCTGTTTTGGTAGATTTTGACCGCCTGCATTTTTATGAGTTCGAGCATGGCAAGAAATGTCGTGATAACCTGCATGCGGGATGGTTTATCGGGAAAAAGGCTCACAAAATCGATCCCGGCGATCTGGCCGTCGAGCCGCTGCAGCAGCTCGACGATTTTATCCTTGACCGAGATTTCCTCGCGGGACACATCGTATTCGCTCTCATCGGCGTCGGTTCTATCAAGCATTGTCTTGAACGCCCGGATCAGATCAAACAGGCTGACCTGGCCGAGGGCCGCTTCGTCATCAACAGGAGCAGGCTCGGCGAACAGGGCGCGCGCGAACACATCCTTTTCAAGAATGTTCTGCTCTTTCAGGCGCTCGGCCGCATCCTTGTACTGCTGGTATTCAAGCAGCTGCTGCTTAAGGGCCTCAAGCGTTGCATCCTCTTCCTGCTGTTCTTCGTCATCATCGGTCTTGGGCAGCAGGGCGCGCGATTTAAGATACATCAGCGTCGATGCCATGACCAGAAACTCACCGGCAATGTCAAGGTTCAGGGCCTGCATCAGGTCAACGTATTCCATGTACTGGCTGGTAATGGAAACGATGGGAATGTTCTGGATGTCAAGCTCGTTCTTGCGCACAAGAAAGAGCAGCAGGTCCAGCGGGCCTTCGAAATTTTCAAGTGATACGTGATAGGTCATGCGGATTCAAATGCTCGCATCAGATCATATACAGCGGCCCGTGCTGCAGCCGTACATCATAGAATTATCCCTAAAATACTGTTCATCATCTGCAGAACCATCCGATACAGCGGCCCGATAATGCTGCCGAGAACGCCGGTCATAAGCAGTACGATCAGGATGATAAAGCCATACGGGAACAGCCGCCGGTAGGCTTCCGCCAGATTGCCCGGCAGCAGGTGATACAAAACCCATGAGCCGTCAAGCGGCGGTATGGGCAGCATGTTGAAAACCGCCAGAATAATATTGATGAGAATGCCGTACTTCAGCATCAGGGCCACGGCCCCGCCGGCCCCGCCGGTCAGGCGGGCAGTAATGCCGAGCAGCACGGTGCAGGCAATGGCCAGGGCCAGATTCGTGCACACGCCTGCAAGCGAAACGAGGATATGATCACGCGACGGGTTGCGGAAGTAGTACGGGTTGACCGGCACCGGTTTGGCCCACCCGATCAGAAACGGTGAATTGGTCACAAGCAGAATCAACGGAAAAATAATCGTGCCGAACAAATCGATGTGCGGCAGGGGATTGAGCGTAATGCGGCCGGCCTGCTGGGCCGTGGGGTCCCCGCAGCGAAAGGCGACCCAGCCATGCGCCACTTCATGCGCGATAACGGCAAACAGCAGCATAGGTAGCATCAAAAGGATTTCCATTACTGCTCACGATCCTTTAAAAAGTTACGCCTGACAAACCGCAGTTCATCCGAGCGGCCCGAGACCTGACCGTTTAACACAGCGTCACGCAACCGGTCAAGTATGTGGCGGTAGCTTCTGCCCGGCTCAATGCCGAGCTGTTTTAAATCATTGCCGGTAAGATGAACCCGGGCATGCTGCAGCTGGGTAAAGTAGACCGAAAAAGCCTTCTTGGTCGAAGTTCGGCCGGACTTGGCCATGAGGTAGAGGCTTACATCATGTGGAATTTGATGCAATATCCTGTAAATATCCGCATTCTGTAAGTTTTTCTTATTTGCCAGGTCAAGCAGCACCTGCATGCCGCCGGTTTTGGCAGTCATGATCGAAACAGAGTATGCGCGTTTAATATCACATCTGCGCAGCAGCTGCTCCGCCTCTTCGGCACTCAGCCGGTCAATCAAACCAAGAAAGTATACAAACCATTTTTCACAATGATTGTCAAGATAAAGAAGATCATACCAGGCCAGAACACTTTCAATGCTCTTCATCAGGCGGTTCACGGACGGGTTATAGCAAACCGCCGGATGAATGTACTTCAGCAGGTCGAAATCATTGAGGCGCTTCATAAGCGTGCGCACGCGCTCCTCTTTCAACAGCAGCTGAAGCTCGGAAAATATACGCTTGCCGCTCAGGTTCAGCAGAAAATCCGCCTTGACCGCGTTTTCAATCAGGCTGCGGGTCAGTTTGCTGAGCTGGAAGTTGAAGCGCTTTTCAAAACGGATCGCCCTGAAAATACGCGACGGGTCCTCGACAAAGCTTAAATTATGCAGCACACGGATCTGCTTTTCCTTGATGTCTCTCCGCGCTCCGAAAAAGTCGATCAGCTGGCCGAAATGCCGGCGATTGAGCCGCACGGCCAGCGTGTTGATCGTGAAATCGCGACGGTAGAGATCAAGCTTGATCGAGCTCCACTCAACCGTGGGCAGGGCAGCGGGCTTTTCATAATACTCGAGCCGGGCCGAGGCAACGTCGATTTTCATGCTCCCGTCGACGGTGACGACCGCGGTGCCGAACTTTTTATACACTTTCACGCCGTACCCGTGTTGGGCGGCAAGGGCCCGGGCGAATGCCACGCCGTCCCCCTCGATCACGATATCGATATCAAGGTTTATGCCCCGCAGATACAGATCGCGCACAAAACCGCCGACTGCGTAGGCATTGCAGGCCATCTCATCAGCGGCGCTGCCTACCCGCTTGAGAAGCGACAGCACATCATCCGGCAGGCGCTCTTCAAGCATGCCCGCCATGATACGTGTTCTCGCCTGCCCCGGATCGGGTTCATGCGAATCGGATTCGCCGGGATCATCAAGATGCAGGGCGCGCATGAGATCGGTGCGGGTAATGGCGCCGACGATGCGCCGGCGCTGATCCACAACCGGCAGAAAACGCTGGTTTTCATTGATGATATGGCGCTGAATCCGGGCCAGCGGGGTCGCCGGCCTGACCGCGGCAGGTTCAGTGCTCATGTAGGCCGAAACGGGCTGAAGTTTCAGCCCGTGATGCTTGGCCCGCTCTATGATCTGACGTGAAATAAGCCCGACAAGCCGCTCTTTGTCATCCACAACCGGCAGCACATTGATATTGTAGCGGGTCAGCATGCGGCTGGCTTCCTGCAGGTCGCTGTCCGGGGCAATGGTTTTAACCGGTGAGGACATGATATCGCACGCCCTGGCCGCGGGCACAATGCTGTGCTCAAGCATCTGGTGCAGCTCCTGCTCGATCTGAATCAGGGTCATGTCATGCACGGTGGCAGATGCGGCCGTGGCATGGCCCCCGCCGCCGAACGCGCCCAGTATCTCGCCGGCATTGATTTCCTTGATGCGGCTCCGGCCCACGATGTAGATGCGGTCGTCCATATTGGCCAGTGCGAACAGGGCGTTCACGCGGCTCATGTTTTTAAGCTTGTGCACCAGCACGGCGAAATCATCGATATAGGCGCTTGCAGACGCACTCGCAAACATGACCTCGATACCATGGAAACGCTTCAGGTATGAATTTTCAATCAGCTGGTTTAAAAGCAAGACTTGATCGGCGTTGAGTTCCTTGATCACCATGTCGGCCACCACATTCAAATTGGCGCCCTGGGCGAGCAGGAATGCGGCCGCGCGGAAATCAGCCCCGGTCGTGGAGGTGAATGTCAGGTTGCCGGTATCTTCATAGATGCCCAGCATCATAATGGTGGCTTCGTCAGGAGAAACGCTTAAGCCGCGCTCCTGCAGCAGCCGGCACATGATTGCCGTCGTTGAGCCGCTGGGCTCGATTACCTCGAGCGAGCCGCGCACGTCATCGCTGGACGGCGGATGATGGTCATAGACATGAATGTCGACATCACCCCGTGAGCACAGCTTTGACAGTTTGCCGATGCGCCCGGCCTGACGTATGTCCACAAGAATAAGGCGCGTGACCTGCTCGAGATCGATCCGGCTCAGCTTGCGGACATCGAGCGCATAGGCGGCCGAATGCAGCAGAAAATCGCGGATGCTTTTTTCCTGAGCCCCGGAAAAAGCCATCACCGCGTCCGGATACAGTTTGGATGCCGCGATCATGGAAGCCAGCGCGTCAAAGTCGGCATTGATATGCGTCGTAATCAATTCCATAGCATGTTTATACAGAAGTGTTCTACCGGAGTGCCATCAGGAACACATCGCGTTCGCCATCGGTATCGCAATCGATGGTTTTAAACAACCGATCCCGAGAGCGATTCCGATACCGATAATGTCCGCGAAGGGCGGCTTTTCTCTTGTTAATTCTCAAAGCACCGAAATGAACACCGTCAATTATACAGAAGGGTTCACCCGCGCGGGTGATACTTCTCATGCATTTTTATCAGCGAATCCTGCGCAAGGTGCGTGTAAATCTGGGTCGTCACGATGTCGGAATGACCGAGCATCATCTGCACGGAGCGCAGGTCGGCGCCTCCTTCAAGAAGATGGGTCGCAAAGGAATGCCGCAGCGTGTGCGGGCTCACCTCCTTGACAATACCGGCGACAAGGCAGTAGCGCTTGATCAGTTTCCAGAATCCCTGGCGGCTCATGCGGCTGCCGCTGCGGTTTAAAAAAAGCAGCGTGCTTTTCTGCGCGCCGGCAATCCGGCCGCGGCCATCGTTAATATAGCGGCGCACGCGCTCAATGGCCTCCATGCCCAGCGGTACAATACGCTCCTTTGAGCCCTTGCCGACAACGATCACAAACCCGGCCTCAAGATTCACATTGGTAAATTTCAATGAAAGCAGCTCGCTCACCCGCACGCCGGTCGCATAGAGCAGCTCAAGCATGGCCTTGTCGCGCAATCCCAGCGGCGTTTCCGTATCAGGGGCATTAAGAAGATCGGCAATATCTGACCGGCTCAAAACCGAGGGAAGCTTATGCCCGATGCGCGGACTGTTCATGTCAAAAAAAGGATTTTTCCCGATCAGCCGCTCATTAGCGAGAAAATAATAAAACGTCCTGATGCTTGAAAGCATCCGTGCAAGCGAACGCGAGGACAGGACCTCGCGCTGCGCATTGAGAAACTCAAGCAGCTCAAGCCGGGTCGCATCCGCGAAACTGCCGCCGCGCTTCTCATAAAAATCATGAAACCGTGCCAGATCGCGGCTGTAGGCCTCGACCGTATTATCCGCCAGTCGGCGCTCAACCACCATGTACTGGTAAAACTGATCAAGCATCCGGTTGTTTGACTGCGCCATACAATGCTTTTTCTATTAAAATCGAGCGTCTGTATGTCCCGTGATACTAATCGAAACAGCAGGCCGGTGTCAACGCCCGTAACACTCTCAACCGAACTGCCGCATCAGGCCTTGAAATCAGTGGCCCGGATGCCGAGGCGCTTCATACGGTATTGCAGGGTTGATTTTTTCAGGCCCAGAACCCTGGCAGCGCCGGCCTCTCCGCCCACCTGCCCTGCCGTCATGCGCAGCACGCGCTCGATATGGCGCTTCTGGGCAGCATCCATGTCGAGCAGGTCCTCATCGGCATGTTCGGCGTGCATGAGCAGAAAGCGCACATCATCCGGGCCGACCTCGCGATTGGACTTCAGGATAACTATACGCTCGACCAGATTTTCAAGCTCGCGGATATTGCCGGGCCAACCGTACTGCTGCAGTGCGTGCACAAAGGCGCGGCTCATGCGCGGCGGCTGTTTTTGCAACCGGCTGCAGGCCCGGCGGATAAAGGTCTCGAGCAGCAGCACAAGGTCTTCGGGACGCTCGCGCAGGGGCGGCACATGCAGGGGGAAAATATTGAGGCGGTAATACAGGTCAGCCCGGAAGGCATGCTCGTTCACGAGCATGCGCAGGTCCTGGTTGGTTGCCGCGATGATGCGCACATTGCTGGTTATCGTGCGCGTGCCGCCCACGCGCTCGAAGCGCTGATCCTGCAGCACCTGCAGCAGCTTGGCCTGCGTGTTCAGGGGCAGCTCGCTGATTTCATCGAGAAACAGCGTGCTTTTATCAGCCATCTCAAAACGGCCGGTCTTGCGCTCGGACGCGCCGGTAAAGGCCCCCTTTTCATGGCCGAACAGCTCGCTCTCGATCAGGGTCGGCACTAGCGCTGCGCAGTTGACCTTGAACATGGGCTGGGCGCTGCGGCGGCTCAGGCGGTGGATGGTGCGCGCCAGCAGGTCCTTGCCGGTGCCGGTCTCGCCGGTCAGAAGCACGGTGGCATCGGTTGCGGCCACAGCAGCCACATCATCCATCACCTGTTTCATGGCCGCGCTGACAAACACAATTTCATCGGCCGGGGCATGGGAGGCGATCTCGCGCATGAGGTAGTTTTTTTCCTCTGAAAGCACACTTGTACGGGCCTCGAGCTCCTCGCGGGTCAGCATATTGTCAACACACAGGGCCAGCTGCCGGGCGATTTTTTCGAGGAAACCGATTTGATCTGGCGTCAGGGGCATAGGCCGGCTGTAGGAAAGCTGCACCGTACCCAGCACACGGCCGCGCATGATCATGGGTACGCACACAATTGAACGCAGGCCGGCATCGAGCAGATAGTCGTTTCCCGGCCGTTGCGGGTCATCGTGCACATCAAAAACAACCGTCTGCCGCGAGCGCATCGCCTCATAGGGCACCATGCCGGGCATTACCGGCAACCCGTTGCCCGTAACACCCGGCAGGGCAATGCCTGAACCGGGCACAAAATAATGCCACAGCACATCATTGCCGTCCTGCAGCAGAATGCTGAAACGGTCGCAGTGAAACACCGGATCGAGCCGGCGGGCGATTTCAGCAAATAGTCCTTCACGGGTGCGCTGTTCAATGGCCGCATTATTAATTTGCAGTATAATGACAAGCTGTTCATGATCACTGAGGGCCATGCAGGGTTCTCCTGTTTGTATTACTATCTACGCAGTGTTGTAATGTATATCAATCGGCAAAGCAAGCCCAATATTTGGCCGTAATAAACCAATAGTTGGCTATTACCCGATTAAAAATTAAGTTTCCCAATAAAAAACATAGAAAAAACAGTATGTATGAGCTACATAGGACTTGGTATGTTTATTGAAATACACAGAGTAGTCTGCACAAGCGTCATTCTTTTCGAAAGGAGCACGCATGTCTGCACAAGCCCTGGACATAACTATCGGCAGCCTTGCACAACGCTATCCTGAAAAATATGTTCCGCTTGAACAGATATTTCAGAAGATTCACCGCGGCAACCATATATTCATCAGCACGGCCTGCGGCAAGCCACAGTATCTTGTCAATGAACTGACCCGCTTTGTTGATGAAAATCCCAAGGCCCTGATCGATACTGAAGTGTTCCATCTCTGGACACTTGGCGTTGCCCCCTATGCTGAGGAAAAGTTCAAAAACAATTTCCGGCTGAACACCTTCTTTATCGGCGATAATACGCGCGAAGCGGTCAACCAGGGGCTGGCCGACTATACGCCGGTGTTCCTCTCCAACGTGCCCGCCCTGCTGCACCACGGCCTGGAGCGCATGGATGTGGCCCTGATCCAGACCTCGCTGCCGGACAAACAGGGCTACGTGAGCCTGGGTATCAGCGTTGATATCGTCAAAGCCGCGGTAGAACGGGCCTCGCTCGTGATCGCACAGATCAACTCCCGCATGCCCCGTGTACACGGCGACAGCTTTCTGCACATACGCGACATCGACTATATTGTGCCCTGGGATGAACCGCTGCTTGAGTACCACCCCAGCGTGCCCGACGAAATTGCAGCCAAAATCGGTTCCTACATTGCGCGCATCGTACAGGACGGCGACACCATCCAGGTCGGCTACGGCAGCATGCCCAATGCCATTCTTGACAGCCTTGCCGGCAAGAGACACCTCGGCGTGCACACGGAACTGCTCAGCGACGGCATCGCCGAACTCATGCGAGCCGGCGTGATCGACAACACCCGCAAATCGATCGACCGCGGCAAAACCGTTGCCACATTCTGCATGGGCACGAGCACCACCTACGATTTCATTCATGACAATCCGGCCATTGAATTCCGCACGATCGACTATACCAACAACCCCCTGATCATTGCCTCGCAGAAAAATATGGTCGCGATAAATGCGGCACTTCAGATCGATCTGACCGGTCAATCGACCTCTGAGTCGATCGGCAGCACCTTTTACAGCGGCATCGGCGGACACGCTGATTTCATGCGCGGCGCGCTGCTTGCCTCCGGCGGGAAGACTATCCTGGCCCTGCGCTCAACCTCGAATGACGGCACCCACTCACGGATCGTTCCACGGCTTGAAGCCGGTGTCGGTGTATCGCTCACGCGCGGCGATATCCACTACGTTGTCACCGAATACGGCATCGCCTACCTGCACGGCAAAAACATCCGCCAGCGCGCCATGAGTTTGATCGCCATTGCCCATCCGAAATTCAGGCCTGAGCTGATCCTGCAGGCCAAGGAATGCGGCCTGATTTACCGGGATCAGGCGTTTATACCCGGCGAACGCGGCAGTCATATACCTCCGGCAAAGCCGGAGGCTTGAAACATGTGAACCGCTCAAAGCGGATTGATAAACCTTGAGCCACCCAAGGTGGCTTCAATCAAACAGTTTTAATTGGTCGAGCCGCTTGTCTGCGCTCTCCTGGTGCCGTATGTATGCCCTGACTTCCTCATCATCTCTTCCACATGTGGACACAAAGTACCCGCGCGACCAGAAACTCTCTCC
>VGSH01000042.1 GCA_016875025.1 Deltaproteobacteria bacterium | reverse complement strand
TGTTTGATTGAAGCCACCTTGGGTGGCTCAAGGTTTATCAATCCGCTTTGAGCGGTTCACATGTTTCAAGCCTCCGGCTTTGCCGGAGGTATATGACTGTCGTCACACCGGTCCGCCGCGGCGGACCGGAATGACTAAAAACAGTCAATTTGGATTTTTTCTGCCATAGCCATGAAAATAATAAGCGGCAGCGCGGCGTTTAAAAAATTGCAGGTCAAAAATTGCGTGGTTACGCTGGGCAATTTTGACGGCGTGCATCGCGGCCATCAGAAAATTATCAGGAAGGCCGTTGACCGCGCGCGTGCGATTAACGGCAGCTCGGTTGTGTACACCTTTGATCCGCACCCGCTCAATGTGCTGCGGCCCGAGCAGGAGCCGCCTAAAATTACAACCTTTGAGGAAAAAGCGCATTTGATCTCGCTGCTTGGGGTTGACTACCTGGTGAGCGAGCATTTTACAAAGCGGTTTGCCGCCAAGAGTCCGGAAGAATTCCTGCAGGAGATCATCTGCGGCCGCCTGCGGCCGCGCGAGATCGTCATCGGCCATGATTATTCCTTCGGCAGGGGTCGCAACGGATCGGTCGCTTTGCTGCAGCAGGCCGGCATGCAGCACGGATTCGCCGTGCATGTTGAGCAGGATATTCGGGACCGCTCATTGCCGGTGCGCAGCACGATGATACGCAAAATGATTACCGAAGGCCGGGTTTCCCTGGCCGCCAAGCTGCTGGGAGATGAGTACCGCATGTCGGGCACGGTGGTGCACGGCAAGAAGCGCCGGATCGGTTTCCCCACGGCCAACTTGAGCCATGTCAAGGATCTTGTGCCGCACAACGGCGTCTACGCCGTGCTGGCGGATACGCCCTACGGTACCTATGGCGGGGCCGTCAACATCGGTTTCAATCCGACCTTTGACGGCAAAAAACGCACCATCGAGGCGCATTTGTTTGATTTTAATGCGGATCTCTACGGACGCGACATTACATTGCGCTTTGTCAGGAAGATCAGGCTTGAAAGGAAATTTGACAGCCCTGAAGAACTCAAGCGCCAGATCGGGCTTGATATCGACAAGGCCAAAAAGATTCTGGCCTCTCGTAAAGAGAGCCTGTCCTGAAACGAGCGGCCGCTGCCACATTGTTGGAAAAGCATGTACGGAAGAAGATCATGAGTGAACCGGTAAGCACTAACATTACCTGGCATCACGGCGCAGTAACCAGGGCGGATCGCGAGGCGCGCAACGGCAACCGGGGCGTTATCCTGTGGTATACCGGCCTTTCGGGCTGCGGCAAGTCAACGATCGCCCTGGAAGTTGAAAAACGCCTCTTTGATCTGGGCAAGCACACCTATCTGCTCGACGGCGACAATATCCGCTTCGGGCTGAACAGCAATCTCGGGTTCGCTCCGCAGGACCGCACGGAAAATATCCGCCGCATCGGCGAGGTCGCCAAATTGTTCGTCGATGCAGGCATCATTGTTGCGACCGCTTTCATATCGCCCTATCGGGCCGACCGTGACCGGGTGCGCGCGCTGGTCGCACCGGGCGACATGCTGGAGATTTTTCTGCGCTGCGATATCAGCGTGTGCGAGCAGCGCGATCCCAAGGGCTTGTATAAAAAGGCGCGCGCCGGTGAAATAAACGATTTCACCGGTGTTTCGGCGCCCTATGAAGAACCGCTGAGCCCTGAAATCGTGCTTGACTCAGGGGCGATGCCGGTTGATGCATGTGCCCGGGCTGTGGTGGAGTATCTGCAGGAGCATGGCTATATATAGCAGGCTGCCCCAAAACGTCCATCTGCTGCGTTGTGCACTGCACGGCGGACGGCAGGAGCACGGCATGCCGCGCCCCTGCAGGTAATATCGCGGGTAGGGAATTCGGATCCGTCCTCCGCAGCAGCCCCTGCTACGGAGAGTGGACATTTTTGAACAGCCTGTGCAAAGGGATTTTTTTAAACCCTCTTAGGGTCTGCCGGCAGGCAGGGTAAAAATATGCAAGGAGGTTTGTATGGCGTTATCAAATTTTTCGCCGAAAGCCGGAAGTTTCGAGATACGCAAGTACCACCGGCCCTATCGCCTTGAAGAACTTATTCCGACCCATGTGTGTTTCAGCGGCTCTCCGATCAAGCACCCGCTTGACGGCAGCAAGGTCGTCCTTGTGGTCGATCCTTCCAGCAGCAGCCCGTTTTACTATGAGTTCAGCATTGATGATATCGGCCACATTGAGGAGTTGCCCCATATTGCCAGGCCCGATGGCGAGAGCATTGCCATGGCCCGTATGTGGATCAAGCGGGGCAGCCTCGCGCTGCGCTGTTTGCCCTTTGTTGTGGAGGAGATCAAGGGTCTGTAGTCAGGCTGTTGAAAAACGTCTACCCTCCGTAGCAGGCCTACTGCGGAGGATGGGCCCATCTTTCCCTTTATAGCGGGATTGGGCGCATCATTCGTCTTTGCGGCGTACGGTAGTAGGGGCACGGCATGCCGTGCCCCTACAAAAGATTGCGTGTCTTGGCTTCGGGTATGTTTGATCAGTTTGGAACAAGGGTTGTTTTAGCAGCCCGTCAGCGGCGCAGCTGCGCGGCTTGAATTGACATCCGTGTTCGAAACGGATACAGTGTGCGGTTGGAAAATATTTTTTTGAAGCAGTAACAGTTTGTATGGGTTGGGAAAAGGTATGAGACGACAGATTGTTCACGAAGGCGCTGATCAGCTCACCTATGAGATCCGCGGTATTGTCGCCATTGCCAAGCAGGTGTGCGCCTGCGGGGTTGAAGTGTACTGGGAAAACATCGGCGATCCAGTGCAGAAGGGCGAGAAACTTCCGGACTGGATGAAGGCGATCGTCAGCGAGCTGGTAACCGATGACAGGACCTACGGGTATACTGAAACGCAGGGGCTTTCAAGCGCGCGTGAATTTATCGCCGGCCAGGTCAACCGCCGCGGCGGCGCTCAGGTCACCAGCAACGATATTATTTTTTTCAACGGGCTGGGCGATGCCGTGGCCCGCATGTTCGGCTTCCTGCGCCGCGAGGCCCGCGTGATCGGCCCGTCGCCGGCCTATTCGACGCACTCCTCGGCTGAGGCGGCGCATTCGGGCTATGAGCATCTCACCTATACGCTCAACTCGCATGACAACTGGATGCCTGACCTGGATGACCTGGATAAAAAGATTCAGTATAACGACTCGATTTCCGGCATGCTGATCATTAATCCGGACAATCCGACCGGGGCCGTGTATCCGCGCGAAGTGCTCGAGAAAATGATCGATATCGCCCGGCGGCATCAGGTGTTTGTTATCTGTGATGAGATTTACGCCAGCATCATTTACAATGGTGCGCGCACGGCAAGCCTGGCCGAGGTGATCGGTGAGCGGCCCGGCATCGCGTTGCGGGGCATTTCCAAGGAGTTTCCCTGGCCGGGCGCGCGCTGCGGCTGGATCGAGGTCTACAATCAGGAACGGCATCCCATGTTCAAGAGGTATGTGAACAGCCTGATCAATGCAAAAATGCTCGAGGTTTGTTCGACCTCACTGCCGCAGTACGCCATACCGCGCATCATGGGCGACTCTCGCTATCCGGCGCATCTTGAGCAGCGCTGCAGAATGTACGAACAGCGGGTCAACCGGGCTTTTGATATTCTCAGCAAGGTCAAGGGCATTACGGTTGTGCGGCCCCGGGGCGCTTTTTACATGACGGTGCTGTTTGACCCCGGTGTGCTCAAGGAAATACAGTATCTGGATATATTGAATGAGCAGGCCAGGGCCCTGATAGAGCAGAAAGTTCAGGGGGTCAAGCCGGATAAGCGCTTTGTGTACTATCTGCTGGGCGCGACCGGCATCTGCGTCGTGCCGCTGACCGGCTTCTGCTGTGAGCGTGAAGGATTCCGGCTGACAATGCTGGAAAGCGATGAAGCCCGCGCCGATATGATCTGGAACACCATCGCGCGCAGCATCACGCGCTATCTTGAGTCGGCCTGAGGGCCGCGATTGATCACCGTCCTGTTTCGGCTGCATCAGTGCTGCAAGCAGGTTGCCTGCCGGCGTGATACCATCGCAGCATTGCAGAGGATTCTCAGAATATATGAAGATCAGAATAGGCACGCGGGGAAGCGAGCTTGCCATGTGGCAGGCCCGCTTTGTGGCCGGGCTCCTGGGTACGCACCGCACAGAAATCATTGTTATAAAAACGCAGGGAGATGCGATCCAGAATCTTTCTTTTGACAAGATGGAAGGCAAGGGTTTTTTTACCCGTGAGATCGAACAGGCCCTGCTGGATAAAACAATAGACCTGGCTGTGCATTCCCTGAAAGACCTGCCCACGGAAAATCCTCCGGGTTTGATTATCGCTGCTGTGCCTGAACGGGAAGACCCCTCTGACAGGCTTCTCGTGAGCCCCGGGGCCTGGGATAAGCGCAAGGATCTGTGCATGCGAGAAGGAGCCGTTGTCGGCACCAGCTCCATGCGCAGGATGGCACAGCTCAGGCTCATGCGCCGCGATCTGATCATTGAGCCCCTGAGGGGGAACGTGAACACGCGCGTGCGCAGGCTTCGCGAGGGGCGCTTTGATGCGATTGTTATGGCTGCGGCGGCCATACGGCGTATTGATCTGGCTGTGGATGATCTGATGTGCGTGCAGCTGGAAACGGATGTATTCATTCCGGCTCCGGCCCAGGGTGCCCTGGGACTGCAGGTGCGGGAAGGTGATGCTGAAACGCTGCGCGCGGTTGCGCCCCTGAATCACCCCGGAACCGAGCGGGCCGTTTCCGCTGAGCGCGCTTTCCTGCGCCTTTTCGGCGGCGGCTGCCATATTCCACTGGGTGCTCTGGCAGAGATTGAGGCAGGCGGTGCGCTGCTGTTGCGGGGTATCGTGGCTGCCACGGACGGAAGCTCGGCGTTCCGGGATGAGGTCATTGACACGGACCCGGAAAAGGCCGGAGCCCGACTTGCACGGCTGCTGCAGGAACAAGGAGCGGACAGGCTGCTATGAAGAACGGTTTTGTCTATCTTGTCGGCGCAGGTCCCGGGGATCCGGGCCTTATCACGGTCAAGGCCCTTCAGGCGCTGAGCGCGGCTGACTGCATTATCTATGATTATCTTGCCAATGCCTCGCTGCTGAGAAACTACGCTTGCGAAAAAATCTATGTCGGCAAGCAGGGCGGGGACCATACCCTGCCGCAGAATGAAATCAATGATCTGCTGGTGTGCAAGGCCCGTGAGGGACGGGTAGTTGTGCGCCTCAAAGGAGGCGATCCCTATATATTCGGACGCGGCGGCGAGGAGGCCGAGGATCTGGCTGCGGCCGGAATACCTTTTTGCGTGGTGCCGGGCGTATCATCGTTTTACGCGGCGCCGGCCTACGCTGGCATTCCCCTGACGCATCGCGACTGCGCCAATGCCTTCGAGGTCATCACGGGACATCGCCGGGGCGATGCCGCCGATGATGAGGATATAAATTTCCCCGCCTATGATCCGTTTCGTTCCTATGTTTTTCTGATGGGCATGAAACATATTGCCCGTATCGCCGCGGCGCTCATAACGGACAGGCATTTTCCGGCGGACACGCCTGCGGCGGTTATCGCCTGGGGCACCCGGCCCGAGCAGCACACCGTCACGGGTACTCTGGCGACGCTTGCGGACGAGGTGAAAAAAGAAGGCATGCGCCCCCCGGCCGTCATTGTCGTGGGCCGCGTGGTGCTGCTGCGCGACAAGCTGCGCTGGTTTGACCGGCTGCCGCTTTTCGGCAAAAGCATCGTGGTAACGCGTACGCGCGCGCAGGCATCGAGTCTTTGCAGAAAACTTGCCGCCCAGGGCGCCCGGGTCATTGAGCTGCCCGCACTTGAAATTCGCGAGAGCGACGACATGGCGCCCCTGTGCGCAGCCATTGAGAGGATCGAAAGCTACGGCTGGATCGTCTTTACCTCGCAAAACGCTGTTACCATATTTTTCAGGCATCTGTTCGCTGTTGGCAGGGACGCCCGCTGCCTGGGAAAATGCCGTATCGCCGTGATCGGCAGGGCCACGGGCGATGAGCTGCTGAAGTTCGGCCTGCGGCCGGACGTGGTGCCGCAGCAGTTTGTGGCCGAGAGCCTGCTGGAGGCGCTTGACAACGAACCACTGGCAGGCACGCGCGTGCTGCTGCCCTGTTCGGCGGATGCGCGCGATGTTCTTTTTGAAGGCCTGAAAAGCCGGGGCGCTTCAGTTGAGCGCATTCATATCTATTGTTCCGAAAAGCCCGCACCTGTTGCAGCGGCTGTGCTGGAAGATGTACACAATGCTGATATGATTACCTTTGCCAGTTCATCGACGGTGCGGCATTTCTTTGAGATGGTTTCTGAAACGAGGGCTGTGAGCGCCAGCATCGGGCCCGTGACTTCGGCGACCCTGCGCGAGCTGGGCCGTGAACCGGTCGTTGAAGCGGCCGAGTACACGATCGACGGGCTGGTGCAGGCAATCGTTGCCTGGTACCGGGACACTGCGGAAGGGGGTACGCCATGAGCATCTATCGGCCGCGACGGCTCAGAACAACACAGGCAGTCCGTGACCTTGTGGCTGAAACGGTCATTGCGCCATCGCGCCTCATCATGCCCCATTTCGTGTGCGAAGGGCTCTCCGGGCGGCAAACCATTGAAACCATGCCGGGCATCGAGAGGGTATGCCTTGAGAGCCTTCTGCGCGACGTGGAGGCCGATCTGCGCCTGGGCATACAGAGCCTGATACTGTTCGGCATTCCGGCCGTGAAGGATGAGACCGGGTCCGGGGCATGGGATGACAGCGGCATTGTGCAGCGGGCTGTCTCAGCCGTCAAGAAACGGTTTCCTGAAACCTGTGTAATCACCGACGTGTGCCTGTGTGAGTATACCAGCCACGGTCATTGCGGCGTGGTGAAGGACGGCAGCGTGCTGAACGATCCCACACTGGAGCTGCTGGCGCGCACGGCACGGTCGCATGCTGCTGCCGGGGCTGACATGGTGGCGCCATCCGACATGATGGACGGCCGCGTCGGCGCTATCCGGAATGTTCTGGATGATGCCGGCTTCAGCGATACGTCCATCATGGCCTATTCGGCCAAGTACTGCTCGGCATTTTACGGCCCGTTCAGGGACGCTGCCGGCAGCGCGCCGCAGTTCGGCGACCGGCAGAGCTATCAGATGGACTGCCGCAACGGCCGTGAGGCCGAGCGCGAGGTGCTGCTTGATCTGGACGAAGGCGCCGACATTGTCATGGTGAAGCCGGCCCTGTCATATCTTGATATCATTTACCGCGCACGTCAGATTTCCCCCGTGCCGGTGTGCGCCTACAATGTCAGCGGAGAATATGCGATGGTCAAGGCGGCCGCGCGCCTGGGACTGGGTGATGAGCGCAGGCTGACCCTGGAAATCCTGACCTCCATATTCAGGGCCGGCGCCGACATGGTGATTTCCTATCACACCCGTGAGCTGCTGAAAAATAAATGGCTTTAGGAGTTTATGGCATGAATACACAACATTCGGCTTCTTTGTATGCGGAGGCCTTGAAATTGCTTCCCGGCGGCGTTGATTCGCCGGTGCGCGCTTTTCGCAGCGTAGGCGGGGAACCCCTGTTTATCAAACGCGGCGCCGGGGCGCATATTTTCGATGAAGACGATAACGAGTATATCGACTATTGCATGTCCTGGGGCCCGCTGATCCTGGGCCATGCCGAACCTGATGTGGTTAAAGCCGTGCAGGACACGGCCTCGGACGGCACCAGTTTCGGCACACCCCATCGCTTTGAGGTTGACCTGGCGAAAATAATAACCGGGTCATTCCCGGGGATTGAAAAGATCCGTTTCGTCAATTCCGGCACCGAGGCAGTCATGAGCGCCATACGCCTGGCACGCGGATTTACGGGCCGAGACAAGTTCATCAAGTTCGACGGCTGCTATCACGGCCATGCCGACCATCTGCTGGTGGCGGCCGGCTCAGGCCTGGCAACGCTTGGCACCCCGGATTCGGCCGGAGTGACTGCTGCTAATGCCGGCGACACCATCGTGCTGCCGTTCAATGATCTGCGGTGTATTGAATTGTGCCTGCATCAGCACGCCGGGAAGGTTGCCGCCCTGATCATGGAACCCGTACCCTGCAATTACGGCCTGATCATGCCGTCGGAAGAGTATCTCCGGGGTGTGCGCGAGCTGTGCACACAGCATGGCGTAGTGCTTATTTTCGATGAGGTCATAACCGGCTGGCGTCTCGCCGCAGGCGGAGCACAGCAGTATTTCAACATCAGGGCCGACCTGACCACGCTGGGTAAAATTATCGGCGGCGGCCTGCCCGTAGGCGCTTACGGCGGCCGTCGGGATATTATGGCGATGGTGGCGCCTGAAGGTCCCGTGTACCAGGCCGGAACCCTGTCGGGAAATCCGCTTGCCATGGCGGCCGGGATCGCAACACTCACCAAACTGGTATCGGGTTCCGTTTATGGCGAGCTCAGCCGCAAGGCGGCCGTGCTTCGGGAGGCGCTTGAGCCGTGCCTGCGCAGGTACCGTGGCCGGTTTCTTTTTCAGCAGATCGGATCGATATTCTCTTTCTGTTTTACTGATCTGGAAAAGATTGCGAGCGTTGCGGATATCAGAAAAGGCGATATGCAGCTGTTTGCGCGTTTCCATCGCGCGATGCTCGAGCGCGGCGTGTACCTGGCGCCGTCGGGATACGAGGTGGGGTTCATTTCCACGGCCCACACTGATGAGAATCTGCTGCGCACCGCCGAGGCTGTGCAGCAGTCCCTGCCCGCGGTACTGGTATAACGGTTTGAACAATGCAGCGCAGCGTTTGGATGGCTGCGCTCGTATGGCAGCAGTCACAAAGGACAGGTACTATGGGAAACAAAATTGCGGACATCGCAGTCATCGGCTTTAATCATAAAACAGCGCCGGTTGAAAAGCGCGAATGTTTTTCCGTGCAGAACGGGTTGCTTGCCGATCTGTATTGCCGGTTCAGGGAGCAGGGCATTGACGAGGCCGTGTATGTCGCCACTTGCAACCGGGTTGAGACCTACATCGCTTCGCGCACCATTAAGAAGGACATTGAAAAGGTGGCAGCCATTTACGAGTCGATATCGGGCATGCCGTATGATGATTTCAGCGATCATTTATACATGAAAACATCGCGCGATGCAGCGCAGCATCTGCTCACTGTTGTTTCGTCTCTGGACAGCATGGTGCTGGGAGAAAATGAAATCGTGGGTCAGATGAAGGAGGCCTTCACCTGCGCCGTGAACAACAAGAGCGCCGGACCGATGCTGAATAAGTTGTTCCATCAGGCCTTTCGCACGGCCAAACAGGTCAAAACCGAAACAGACATCTCGCGCAATCCCCTGTCTGTGGCCTACATCGCCGCTGATCTGGCGCGTAAGCTGTTTGCCGATTTCCAGAGCCGCTCAGCGCTTTTGATCGGCGCGGGCGAAATGGGCGAGCTTATTTTGAAATATTTTACCCGGTATGAGATCGGACGTGTCATCATCTCCAACCGTTCCCTGTGCAACTCGGAGCGGATTGCCGAAGGGATCAATCGCCGGGCCGAGATCATTGCGCTTGAGGATATTCCCGGGGCTGCCGTTGATGTGGATATCGTGATCACCTCGGTCACGGCGCCGCATTACATGGTCACGGCCGAACAGGTCGGCTCCATTATGGAGATCAGGCAGGGCCGGCCCCTGTTCTTCATCGATATCGCCGTGCCCCGCAACGTCGACCCGGGGGTAACCAGCGTACCCGGAGTTCATCTCTACAATATCGACAGCCTGCAGGAGATCGCCGATGATAATCTCAAGAGCCGGATCAAGGCGGTTGAGCTTGCCCGTGAATTCATCGAAGCCAATGTGGACGAGTTTATCGAATGGTTCCAGGGGCTTGCGGTCGCGCCGGCGATCGTTTCCATCCAGTCAACTTTTGAGGATATCCGCTCCAGGGAACTGGCCCGTTTTCGCAGAAAAAAAATGAAGCATCTCAGCGAGAAGGATTTCGCGCTGATAGAGGAACTGACCCGGCAGATCATGACAAAGTCACTGCATAACCCCATCATGAACCTGAAGCGGCACCATCGCAGCGCGCGCGACGATCATGCCAAAAAGGAGCATTTGCACCTGCAGACAAAGTTTATCGAGAAGCTGTTTAAAAGCAATGAAGATGCCTGATACGCCCAGGCTGGTGTTCTGGGAACTGACCAAGCGCTGTAACCTGGCGTGCAGGCATTGCCGTGCCGATGCCGCTGACATGGACTTCAGCGGGGAGCTGGATTTTGATTCCGCAAAGAAAGTAATTGATGACATTACTGCTTTCGCGAATCCCATTCTGGTCCTTACCGGGGGAGAACCCCTGTACCGGGATGATATTTTTGAGATAGCCGGCTATGCAGCTTCAAAAAAGCTGCGCGTGGCTCTGGCGACAAACGGCACGCTGATTGATGAGACCTGCGCCCGCCGGATACGCGAAGCGGGCATAGCGCGCGTAAGTATCTCTATTGACGGCAGCACAGCTGCCTCCCATGATGATTTCCGCGGTATTCCCGGTGCTTTCGATGCTGCTGTGCGCGGGGTGCGCCTGCTGAGAGAGCAGGGGGTTTCGTTCCAGTTCAACACCACGGTCACCAGGCGCAATGTCGGCGAGCTTGAGGATATTCTGCGCTTTGCCGTCAGCGAGGGCCCCGTGGCCCTGCATCTTTTCATGCTGGTGCCGGTGGGCTGCGGCGTAGCGATTGCCGAAACCGACATGATATCGAGCGAGCGCTATGAGCAGGTGCTGAACTGGTTTTATGACCGCTCGAAGCAGACCCCGATCGAACTCAAGGCGACCTGCGCTCCGCATTATTACCGCATTATCCGTCAGAGAGCCCGCGCCGAGGGCCGAACGCTTTCCCTTGAGACCGACGGCATGGCCGCCATGACGCGCGGCTGCCTGGCCGGCAGCGGCGTGTGCTTTATATCGCACCTGGGCGACGTGCAGCCCTGCGGCTATCTGCCGCTTGTTGCGGGCAATGTGCTGCGCGACGGTTTCAAAAATATCTGGGAGAACTCGGAGCTGTTTTTGGCGCTGCGTGACACTGACAGGCTCTCCGGTAAATGCGGCGCGTGCGGCTACAGGTTAGTGTGCGGAGGGTGCCGAGCGCGCGCCTATTACGCAACCGGGGGCTTTCTTGACGAGGAGCCATACTGTATGTATGACCCGAAGGGAAAAGGTTAATGCCGCAGTTCAGCAGTCTTGAAGCCAAAATCCTGAACCTGATACAGCGGGAATTTCCGCTGACAGAGCGCCCCTTTGATGCGATCGGCGCCATGATCGAGATTTCCGGCGCAGATGTGATCCGTAGTATATCTGACCTGAAAGAACGATCGGTTGTGCGCAACATTTCCGCTATATTCAGCGGCGAGACCCTGGGCTATCACCTGAGCCTTGTAGCGCTCAAGGTGCCGCCGGAAAGGGTTGAGGCGGCTGCGGCGTTCATCAACGCGCATCCGGGGGTCAGCCACAATTACCTGCGTGATCACGCATTCAACCTGTGGTTTACCCTGGCGGAGGAGGACGAAGAGGCCCTGCAGAAAAGCGCCCGCGTGATACAGCAGCAATGCTGTGCCGATGATTTTCTGATGCTCCGCAATGAAAAACTTCTCAAGATCGGGTTTGTGCTGCCTATCGGCGATGAGGCCGAGGGTGCGCTCGAGAGCGTTCAAAAGCCCCTTGTCAGCAGGGATATCCTGGACCGGGAGGATCGCGACGCTGTTTTTCTTCTGCAGTCGGATTTGCCATTGGTGGAGCGGCCCTTCGATGTGCTGGGCGAAACTGACCAGTCCTGGAACGGAGACAGGCTTATTGAAGCGGGACGCCGGCTGCTGGCATCGGGTTTTATGCGAAGATATGCCGCAGTGCTCAGGCATGCACATGCCGGCTTCACTCATAATGCCATGACAGCATGGAAGATAGCCATTGATGATGGCTTTGATGCGCGGATACGCCCCTTTATGGATGAAGGTGCCGTGACGCACCTGTACCTGCGCACGCTGTATCCGGGAAAGTGGGAATATCCCCTTTTTGCCATGCTGCATGCCAGGAGTTCTGAGGAGCTGGAAAGCCTGCTAGATTCCCTTGCGCGCCGCTCGGGCCTGAACGAGCGGCTGGTGTTGCGGTCGCTGTATGAATACAAGAAGAAAAAAGTGCGTTATTTTTCACCTGCATTCAAGAAATGGAAGCATCTGCACTATGATTGATGTCGGAAAAATTTACTGCGGCGGCAGTTCAACGGGTGATGGTCTCAGGTACGGTGCAATGGCCTCCCGTGATTCTCACGGGAATGCTCCTCACCATACGGCCTCCCTGGCCAGTGAGCGCAGGCCCATTGTTGTGTGGAGCACAACCCGGACCTGCAATCTGCGCTGCGTGCATTGCTACACGGATTCGGAGAATAAAAAATATTCCGGCGAGCTGACGACCGCCGAGGGCATGCGTCTCATCGATGAGCTGGCAGATTTTGCCATCCCCTCGCTGCTTTTCTCCGGGGGGGAGCCCCTGATGCGCCCGGATCTGCTCCGGCTTATCGAGTACGCAGCGAAAAAAAATATCCGGCCCGTCATATCCACCAACGGGACCCTCATAGACCGGGATATGGCCGGAGCCATCAGGAATGCCGGCGTGGTATACGCAGGTATCAGCCTTGACGGTATGGAAGATGTCAATGACAGTTTTCGCGGGGTCAAGGGCGCTTTTAAAAAGGCCATGCAGGGCTTTGAGAACTGCCGCAAGGCCGGTCAGCGTGTGGGCCTGCGCCTGACCCTGACGAAGCGTAATTACCAGGACCTGCACCGTATTTTTGATTTTATCGAGTCAGAAGGGATTAACCGGGCCTGCTTCTACCACCTGGTGTACTCCGGCAGGGGCGGTGATATGTTCAAGGACGATTTGACCTATCGTGAGTCGCGCCATGCCATGGATATCATTCTTCAGCGCACGGATGATTCTTTTGCGCGTGGCCTTGATATCAATATTCTCACCGTCGACAATCATGCCGACGGCGTGTACCTGTACCTGAGGCTTCTTGAAAAGGATCCCGGGCGGGCCGAAGAAGTCAGGCGGCTGCTGTCGTGGAACGGAGGCGGGGCCAATTCAACGGGTGTCGGGATCGGCAATATTGATTTCCTGGGCAATGTGCATCCCGACCAGTTCTGGCAGGATTATACCCTGGGCAATATCAGGGAGCGTCGTTTTGGTGACATCTGGATGGATGAAAGCGATCCGCTTATGAAAGGGTTGAAGAACAAGGCCGCCTATATCAAGGGCCGCTGCCGTGTGTGCGCGCATCGCGAGCTGTGCACCGGCGCCATGCGTGTGCGGGCGCAGCGAACCTACGGGGATCCCTGGGCCCCGGATCCGCAGTGTTATCTCAGCGACGAGGAGATCGGCCTTGATGCTGAGAAAAAAGAAGAGCTGCGCAGGACGGGCGAGATTTTCCCCCAGCCCCCGGAGTTGCTCGCGTGATGGAACTCTATCCGGTCATGATACGGCTTGCGGGCCGGCGCGTAACGGTTATCGGCGCCGGAGGGGTCGCCCTGCGCAAGGTGGGGGATCTGCTGCGCTGCGGGGCGCAGGTGCGCGTTATTGCCCCTGTCATACATGCTGACTTTACCGGTCTTGCCGAAGAATACGGCGATCGGCTCGAGATACTCCCGCGGGAATACCGCGCAGGCGACATCATTGGTTCGCTGCTGGTGATTTCGGCCACCGATGATGAAACGGTCAACAGAACCGTTTTTGCAGAGGCCCGTGAGCGTTCGATCCTGATGAACGCTGTGGACGATCCACCCAACTGCAGTTTTATTGTTCCCTCGACGTACCGCAGGGGGGATTTGATTATAAGTATCTCCACGGGCGGGGCCTCTCCGGCCCTGGCAGCCCGGTTGCAGCGTGAGCTTCAGAAACACATCCCCGAACATATTGATATCATTCTTAAGGCGCTCAATGAGGCCAGGCAGATGCTCAAACATGGCGTTCCTTTTGCGCATCTTGATACGGTCAGGCGCGGAGAGATTCTGAAAGCACTCGTCAATGATGACGGGCGGCTGGAAGAGCTTCGGATCGCCTTCGAGCAGGAGCGGCTGGAGAGTTTTCTGCTTGTGTTTCTGCACTCGCCGTGAAGCGGCATCTGTGAGAGCGGGGTATTGCTATGGCACAGACCTTTGATCTGATAGTTGCTGGCGGCGGCCCGGCCGGCCTTGAAGCCGCGCGCACGGCTGCGCGCTTCGGGCTGCGCGTAGCGCTCATCGAGCGCAAAAGCCATCCGACGCTTCTCATGCGCTCCTGCGCGCAGATGTTTTTGATGAACATGGACTCTTTTTACAATGAGGCCATGTATCCCGCTCCGCAGCAGCAGCGCTGGGTGTTTCCGGTCAATAATTTTTCCGTGCCCTACCGGGGGAGCTATCGGGAGTTTTACGCCTGTCATTTTGTCGCACCCAATGCAAGCGACCGCATCGAGATCGGCGATTATGAGCGCAATGCCTGCGGCGCAGGCGTGCCCGCGTATGTGTTTGACAAAGCCGCGCTTTTGCAGGGGCTCTTTGATGAATGTGTGAGCGCCGGAGTTGTGTTCTACACGGGGCGCAATGTGGTGTGCGCTTCCCATGATTCCGGAGGCGTTACGCTCAGAACGGCCGAAGGCGACCGCATGGCGGGCCGCTATTGCATTGCCGCTGACGGGGTCAATTCACGCCTTGCGCAGATTACCGGCCTGAACCGGCAGCGCCGTTTCATCAACACGGCCCGGGCGGTGAGCTATTATATTGAAGGGGTGCGCTTTGAGCGCAGTGAGGCGATTGTGCTCGGCATGGGCTGGCAGAGAAGCCAGAACCGCCCTCTGCCGTTCTGTCTGCTGCCCAGCGTCTATGGTCCGGAAGAATACTGGCTGTATGTTGCCGGCGAGCAGGATTTTCAGTACTTGATCAGGCGAAGCGCCTTCAGACAGTGGTTCGGTGATGTGCGTGTTCTGCGCATGCGGGCCAATGTGGTCAATAACTGGAGCCCGGCACCTGAGCCCTATGCCGGGGGTATTATCTTTGCCGGTGACAGCTGCTGGTTTGCCGAGGCTGAAAATACCGGTGCACTTATGTCGGGACATCGCGCGGCTGCAGCTGTGTGCGCAGCCGCGCATCGCGGTCTTGCGGGCCGCAACGCCCTGCAGGACTATCTTGCCTGGTGGCGGCACAACTGGCCGCAAGCCCATGATTACCGCGAATTCGTCTGTTACCCCCTGTTTAACCGGCTGTTTACCGAAGAGGAATATGTGTATCTGCACGCGCTCGTTGGCCGTCCGCTGACCTGGTCGCTGAACCCGTTCAAGCTCTATGATCGCCTCATGGAGGGCCTGCGGCCGCATATGGCGCGCATGGAGCGGGAACGGCCCGGCCTGGCCCGGAAAATTTCCCGGTTCCGCCCCGATATGGCTTTGCAGCTTATTGCGCCGGCTGCCCGCAGCGGTTTTCCGAACCGCTGATGTGTGCGCTGCTTTGCAGGATCTTTCCTCAGACATTTTACGACTGTTTTACTTGATACTATGATAGGTTTTGTTGTAGAACGGTATGCAGTGAGACGAATCGCATGCGTGCCGCGCGCCTGCCGGCTGTAACCGGAGAACCGTGCGGCTATGCGCAGAATGTTAAAAAAAGGGAGACGATGACATGGATGAACGACTGTTGGAATATTTAGCGGTTATGCGGGATTTCGGGCGTATTTACACGCACAAGATTTTAGAGGGGAGCAGGGAAAACAGTAATCTGCTGAAGCTCTCCCGCATCAAGGCGCTCTATGCGTTCAGGGATCAGGACAGCAGTACCATGAGTGAACTTGCTGACAATATCGGGGCCAAGCTGCCCAGCATGACGATGATGATCGACAATCTGGCAGACGAAGGACTGGTTGAGCGCGCCCGCGATGAGCAGGACCGTCGCAAGGTGATTGTGCGGCTGACTGACAAGGGGCTGCAGGTGCGGCAGGAGTTTCTGGAGCAGCGCAAGCAGATCGCCGAGCAGCTGTTTTCCAGGCTTTCGCGGGAGGACGAACAGGAGCTTATGCGTTCACTGGGCCGGGTATGTGATATTCTTGAGAAGGCGTTCTATGATGAGATGGACGCCTGATGTTCGCGGATATATACTGTTTGCCGGGGCATGGTGATAGAGGAGGATACTGCAATGCGAGGGGAACAAAACGGAAAGTTTGACGCGGCCATAGAGAAGATTGTGCGCGCCTATGATGTTATGTCGAAAACCATCAATCCGGTGCCGATGCTGAAGATCGATTTGACCCCGGCTCAGATTAAGGTGCTGATGAGTTTCGACACATCGGTCAGCTATACCATGACGGACCTCGGAAGGGCCAACAGGGTGACGGTCTCAACCATGACCAGCATGGTTGACCGTTTGGTGTCTTTTGATCTGGTGGGGCGCTGCTATGATGAGCACGACCGGCGCAAGGTGCTGGTATGCCTGACCGAGAAGGGACGCAAAACAATCGCCCACATCATGAATGTGCGCCGCCGGGAGCTTGAGCGCTTTCTGGGCGGGCTGCGCGCTCCGGAGATAGCTGAATTTGTGGATTCGATAGAAAAGACTGCGCATTTTCTGACCAAGGCGAAAAAAGGCATGCAGGTCCAGGGGCGCTGATCCTCACGCTATGGGCGGAAATAATTTTGACATACCGGCACGAGTTATTCTCGGCATCATCGCGCTGGGCACGGTTATGTGCCTGAACGGCTGCGCTCTGGTCAGCCGGCAGCCGGGAGCCGGTGGGGTGTCTGCCGGTGAAATCGGAGCGCTGGTCGTGAGCGTTCCGGCACACGCGGGCGCTGAACCCTTGATTCTTAGTGTGCGTCCGGGAACGGTTGTTATCTGGTTGAATCAGTCCTGTTGTGACATCCGTGTCATGTTTCCGGATCGAAAGGTCACAATCTCCTGTCTCAGCCCGGTTAACTTTGGCCTGACCGCTGAGGGTTTTTTTACATCAGACCCTCTGCCGCCCGGGGCGGTTGCAAGCCTGTGCTTCGTCCAGCCGGGATCATATGCCTACAGCGTTGCGCGACTGACCGGCACCGGGTGTGCGCAACCGGATGGCTTCCGTCCGGAGGGCGCTATCATAGTGCGGTGAGCTTTCGCGGGTTCCCGAGGTGTTGCTTGATAAACAGCCTCTGTCATGCCTGCATGCGGGCGCATACAAAAAAAGAGACGGCTGCAATGCCGGCTCTTTTTTGTAATCGGTAAATGCGCGCGCTGCAGGCAGGGCTGTCAGCGGCCCTTGGCCTTGCGTTTTGAGGCCTTCAGAGCGTTGATAACTTTTTCTTTCTTGGCTTCGCGCTTGATGTGCGTTGCGAAATTGCATTTGCCTGTTTTCCATTTCAGGGCCGGCTCAGGGTAGGCCGCACAGTATGTACCGCCGGCAAACTCCTGTGCCTTTTCACAGCCGGTACACTGCTCTACGACCGGTTTGCACGTATTGTCCTTATACGAGCAGCCCTGTTTGCTCATAAAAAGACAGTCCACACCTTTTTTGGTTGTTTCACAGATCATTGCCGAACTTCCTCCTTTCGTTGCGCCCCGAAAATGCGCGGGGTAGTGTCTCGTAAGAAAAAACGGATTGCAGTCAATGATCAGCTGCAATCCGGTCAGGATATCAGTAATCGATATATTATATCTTTACCGCGGGCCGCCTGTCAAGCACTTTCAGCGGTGCACGCCTGCATTTGTTTGATTTTTGCCACAGGCTTTCGGATATGGCTAAGGCAGTCCAGCGCGTTCGGCAGCGGGCGGATGTTTTAGAAGTGCAGCTGCGCTATTCTTTTTACCTTGTGGGCATAGTCGAGAGCCGCATCCTTGCGGCCGCTGTTATAGGCGCTGAGCCCTCCTCTCAAGCCGTGGAGCCCAATGTATGATCTCAGAATGGCGGCGCCGATTTCAATGTTTTGATAGGGGTTTATAAGCGTTTCATAGGCATGGTTCCACACATCGGGCATGACCTGTGTCAATCCCAGAGCGCCTTGGTTGCTGACTGCACGGTGATCGGCGCCTGATTCAACAACAATCAGCGCGCTCAATATTTCAAAGCCGACGGTTTCATCGCTGCACTCATATATTTTGTATGCATAGGACAGGGCCGTCATATAATCGAGGCGCGGATTATAACGCTGCAGTAGCAGGGCCGATTTTTGCAGCTGGGGAAACAGGTTTTGGCGCAGTTCTATCTCGACGTCAAGCGCTTCTTTTACATGCTGCAGCTCGCTGCCAAGGTTTTCAAGGGCAATGCGGTCATCGCGCAGCTGCAGGGCAATGAAGCACGATATGGCAGTATTGGCTGCAACACCGATTGCAAGTACGATGAGAAGAAGAAACTTTATGCTGTCGTTTGTTTTCATGGGTGCACTATCAACCCCGTGTTCGTTTTCGTGTCCGGCCGGGCGCCCTGTATGTGCCCTGCTGTTGCGTCGCAGCGGCGATGCCCGGAGTGATTGCCTGTTGCGCTTAGTGCTCAGCGAGTGTGAGCCGGGGATACGGATATGTCGGTTGTTTGATTTAGTATATATAATAGCAAATTAAATAGAAAAAAACAAGCGCCCAGAGTTATTTTTATTTAATGTATATGGTTTGCGGAATACTGATTTGATCGGAGAACAGCGCGTGCCGTATTGATTCGCCCGCGTTGTCGGCGGTGAGCGACCTGGCAGTAAGCATCACTGAGAAGTACAGCCGCTTTTGGTTCCGGGGTGCGGGAAGCCGGGGCAGTGCCGAAACAGGATGTGCACCTGTCCGGACTCCCGCGATGGACGTCTGCAAGTGTGTACGGCGGGGTCTGGCTGAACTGTTTAAAGCGTATGCTCGATGGCTGCGTCAGGTCTTTGCTCGGGCCGGTCGATGGTATGCTCTTCAGTAATCATCTGGCATTTGCCTTCGAAAAGCACGCCTTCTGCGATAATCAGGCTGCCGGTCTTAATATCGCCGCGAAGTTTTCCGTTGGTGGTTATTTCGAGCTTTGTTTTTGAGACGATGTTGCCGTTGACTTCACCGCCAAGCAAAACGGTTTCAGCATAGATATCAGCATCGACCCGTCCCCGCGGGCCGACAATAACACTGCCCTCACACACCACCTTGCCGCGCACCGTGCCCTCTATGCAGATGCTTTCACGTGATGTAACCGTGCCCTCAAAGATCGTTCCGTTTCCGACGATAGTGTCGAGGCGGCTTAAATCGGTTTCTTTTTTAAAGAGGCCCATGATTGCTATCTCCCCGTATAGCACGCCGGGTTTTGCGGCGCGCAGTCTGTGCACTGCATGCTGCCGGTTACCGAGTCAGCGGTGTTCTGATCCGGGCGGCTGCTCTGTGTTGTTCAGCCCCAGATGTTCGCGTATGGCACGCTCGTCCTGTTCGATGATTGCAACCGTTTTTGCGATTGTCTGCATGTGTTGAATTTCGGCTGCAAGCAGCTGTTGTTTCTGCTTCATCTCGAGGTTTTCAGCGGATCTAAGTGCCCCTGTGATGCCTGCGCCAACCAGCAGCAGCGAAAAAAATATAGCAAGATACAGCAGCCGCTTATCGATTGAAAAATGGCGCTGAATGCCGGTGCGCGAGGTAATCAGCAGAAATGAGAGTCTGTTTTTCATGATATTCAGCGGCAGTCTGTAGGTGCAACGGTGCTTTGGCCCATGTCCAATCGCCTGTATTTAAGCAATAATCAGCAGGTCTTGTCAAGCAGAATGTCCAGCAGAATGTCCCGCCTGTTTTTTGCCGCTTGACGAAAGGGCGCTTCATCTGGTTTAGTTACACAAGAAACCGGCAGGCTACATGCCATAACGCGCGCAGGGAGGTGTGCCATGCAGGCAGGAATTGTTTTATCAGGATGCGGGGTCAGGGACGGCAGTGAAATCCATGAGGCGGTTTTGACCATGCTGCATCTTGACCGGATCGGTGCACAGATAGTGTGTGCTGCGCCGGACGCTGATCTGGTTGAGGTCGTCAACCATGTTTCGGGCCAGGCCAGCGCCGGAGAGCGCCGCAACATGCTGGTTGAATCAGCCCGCATTGCGCGCGGCAGCATTGTCGCGCTTGACCGGCTCAAGGCCGCCGATATCGACGCATTGATTTTACCGGGCGGTTTCGGGGCGGCCAGGAACCTGTGCACCTTTGCCGATGAGGGGCCGCAGTGCAGCGTGCGCCCGGATGTGGAGCGTCTGATTCTTGACATGCTGCAGGCCGGCAAGCCCCTGGGGGCGCTGTGCATTGCCCCGGTTGTGCTGGCGCGGGTCCTGGGCGGCCGTGGTATGGCGGTTCAGGTTACGGTCGGAAACGATCCCGGCGTGGCCGGCGCGATTGTTGCCATGGGCGCCCGCCATGTCGAGTGCCCGGTGGATCAGGCAGTTACGGACACGCAGTACCGGGTTGTAACGTCGCCGGCCTATATGCTGGCAACCGGTTTGAGCGATGTCTCTGCAAGCGCAGGAGCGCTGGTTGATGCTGTTGTGAAATTGTGCGCAGGCCGCGCTGCTGTTTAAAAGCGCCTGTGAGCCTGCGCCGGGGTGAGACTATGATGCCGCGACTGCTGTTCGCCGATGATAACGGCACTATCTACGATCATCCCTATCTCGAGATGCTTGGCTGCAGCGGCACCGCGCACGTCAGGCCCGAGCCCGCCACCCTGACCGTGCTGCCGGAAATGAGCAGGCTGTACTTTCACCCCGGCTGTCCGCCGTATGCCTGGGATCCGCGTCAAAAAAAAATCGTTCTGCTCGAGCACACACGCATCGGCAGGCGCCGCCTGCGCTGCAGCGCGGTATCGACATTTATCCAGCAGGGCTGGGTGCGGCTGCTGCTGCCGGCAATGGAGTATGCCGGTAAGAAGGAAACCCTGCCCATGTGGGCTTACAGCGCGGTCGGGCTTGCGGGTGAGCGCTACTGCGCTGCGGCATTTGAAATTGATGACAATTACCGCTGGAGCCCTGACAGGTTTGATGACCGCGAGCTGCTGCCGCAGGTGCAAAAAATTTCCGGGCAGTATGCGGGCAACCGGCTGGTAAGGCATCTGGAGCGCTGTGCAACCCAGTATCACTGTTTTGCCGCCAAAAACTTTTTCCTGCGTCGCTGGGAGGCACCGATGCCGACCAGCCCCGCATGCAATGCGGGCTGCATCGGCTGCATATCCCTGCAGCCGGCCCAGAGTTGCCCGGCTCCCCAGTCGCGGATAGATTTCGTGCCAGAGCTTGAAGAAATTACCATTCCCTTTACCGACCACCTGATCAGCGCCCCTGACCCGATTATCAGCTTCGGCCAGGGCTGCGAGGGTGAGCCCCTGCTGCAGGGCGATCTGCTGTGCCGGGCTGTGGGTGCAATCCGCAAGCGTACAGCCTCGGGCACCATCAACCTCAATACCAACGGCAGCCTGCCCGGCATGGTCGCCCGGCTGTGCGACAGCGGGCTTGACAGTATCCGCATCAGCATCAACAGCGCCCGGCCCGACCTGTACGAGCGCTATTACGGGCCCCGGGGCTACAGCTTTCAGGATGTATGTGATTCCATAGGTGCGGCCTCGCGCCGCGGCATATTTACCATGGTTAATTACCTCGTGTTTCCCGGTATAAGCGATGAGCCGGCTGAGTTGGACGCTTTGTGCCGGCTCATCGATCAAACCGGTCCGCATCTGATCCATTTTAAAAATCTGAATATCGATCCGGATATGTACCTGCGGCGCATGGGCGCCGGGAGCAGCCCCGGCATCGGCATCGACCGGGTCAGGCAGCTGCTGGCTGAAAAATTTCCCGCCCTGCAGTTCGGCTACTTCAACCGGACCCGACAGTCGTTTTATCCTGCATCAGTTTGAGACAACCCGCAGTATCCCCCCGCTGCAAGCACCATGCCCGCAGTTCGGCGAGCTGCACGGATACAACGCAAAAGACTTGTTTTGTTTTTAAATTTTTGATATTACACGCAGGCTT
>VGSH01000041.1 GCA_016875025.1 Deltaproteobacteria bacterium | reverse complement strand
GCGCTCCGGCATGCCGGCCGATTCCGGCGCATGTTCCGAGACACGCGTTGAGTACTTTCTGACCGAGAACGTGCCCGACCAAACCTGCACGATGTGCCGCAGCACCGGAGCCGGCAACCGTATACAAAACTTCATGAAAGGAATATATGACCGCCTGCGTTGAAACAAACCGTGTACCTCTGTATGCTCTCTGCATACTCATTTTTCTGGTGTGCATGAGCGCCTGCGCGCCCGTGCGAATACCGGCGCCGTCTTTGCCGCCGTCAGCGCCTGCGCCGGTTCCGGAGCGGCCCGCTCCTCCGGCACCCCTGCCGGAGCCGACGCCTGTGCCTGTGCCTGAGCCCCCGCGCCATACAGCCTCCCTGCAGCTGACCGACCAGGGCCGCATATTAGTTGAGCACAAAAGCTTCGATGACGCCATCAGGGTTCTTGAACGCGCGATCGCACTGAATCCTCGCAACGGGGAAAACTACTACTACATGGCCGAGGCCTGGCTCGGCAAGGGCAGCGCCCGGCAGGCAGGGGAATTCAACCGGCTCGCCGGCATGTACCTTGTCGGATCACACTGGGAACAGCGCATAGAACAGCAGCGCCGGGCGATTGAAGGAAGTGAGTAACAGTCTGGAGTTGGGAGTTGGGAGTTGGGAGTTGGGAGTTGGGAGTTGGGAGTTCAAGGTTCAAGGGTTTGGGTTTAACGTTGAACTTATAAACATTGAACATTTTTTCTGATTCCTGTTGACACCGCCTTCAGTTTTTTTATATTTTTCCCGCATACAGCAGATTACTGTTACGTTGTGTGAGAGCTCATGACACCTGAGATTATTATCGTACTGTCAATTCTGCTCGGAGCCGTCATGCTTTTCATGACCGGCCTGATCCGAATGGATCTGACCGCCCTGCTTGTGCTGCTGGCGCTGGCCTTTACCGGACTGGTCGACACCAACCAGGCCCTTGCCGGGTTCGGCAACCCGGCCGTCATTACCGTGCTTGCAATGTACATTCTGTCCGCAGGCCTGAGCCGCACCGGCATTTCAAGCGTCATCGGCGCTCAACTGCTCAAGCTGGCCCGGAAAAGCGAGCGCCGTCTGACGGCCCTGCTGATGACGGTCACGGCGCTATTGTCAACCTTCATGAATATAACCGGCATTGCGACCATGTTTTTGCCGATTACGCTTGAGCTGGCCCGGCGCACGCGACAGCCGGCCTCACGCCTGCTGCTGCCCATGTCCTACGGCTGCCTGCTGGGCGGCTTTCTCCTGCTGATCGGCACCACCAGCAATCTGGTGGTGCGCGACATCATGCGCCAGGCAGGCTATACACCGCTTGGCATGTTCGACTTCACTCCCGGCGGCATGGTGATCCTGCTTGTCAGCGTGCTGTATATGACGTTCATCGGGCGCCGCTTTCTGCCTGCACGCCAGACCCCGCAGGTGCTTTCCGCCGATGACGCACACGAAACCAGCGCTGCGCACTATGCACTCGAAGAGCGCCTGGCAATGCTTGCCGTTCCTCATGACAGCCCGCTTGCAGGCAAAACCCTGATCGAAAGCCGCATCGGCCGGGCGCTGGATCTCAACATTCTGAGCATTCAGCGCTCAAATGGGGGCAGGCTGCCGGCCGAACCGCATGCAGTGATCGAAGGCGGCGACCAACTGCTTGTACTGGGCCGGCTCGAGCGCATTGATGAAATCAGCCGCAAGCCGATGTTTGACATCGAGTCTGACCTGCCCGCGCTGGAGCGGCTTCTGAGCGGAGCTTGCGGCCTGGCGGAATTCGCAATATCCCCGGACTCGCCTTTTGCCGGAAAAACTCTGGCTGCAGCAGAACTGCGGCGCGATTATGCCGCTAACGTGCTGGCAATCCGACGGGGAGACACACTCTACCGAAGCAGTCTGCAGGACATGCTGCTGCATCCGGGTGACATTCTGCTCGTTCACGCGCCGGATGAAAAGCTCGAAAACCTCAAAGCCCTGCCGGGCTACCAGTGGATTACCACCCGGGATATCGGCAGCTACGGACTTGATGAGCGTCTGCTGTGCATAAGGATTCCGCAGGATTCACCCCTGATAAATCGCAGCCTGGCGGAAACCAGACTGGGTGCGGCATTCGGGCTGACCGTTCTGCGGATCAAACATGCAGATGAGGAATGGGCTCAGCCGCATCCTTCCATGCTTCTGCAGGCAGGAGACCTGGTGATCGTGAGCGGACGCCCGCTTGACATCGAAATTCTCAGAGGCCTGCAGTCGCTGGCAGTCGAGCGCCACGTACAGGGACACCTGCAGGAAATCACCGGCGGACCCGTGCAAATCGTCGAGGTCATGCTGTCGCCGTATACAACGCTGTCAGGCAAAAGCCTGCGCGACCTTGACTTCCGTGAGAAATACGGTGTGTCCGTGCTGGCCATCTGGCGCGGCCAGCGTTCTCATCGCAGTGGACTTGCGGAAATCCCGCTGCAGTACGGCGATGCGCTGCTGTGCTACGGCCCGCAGGAAAAGCTGAAGGCCATGGCGAAAGAGCGTGATTTTGTTGTGCTGAACATGGATATGCAGGAAACACCGCGCCTCAAAAAAGCGCCGCTTGCGGCCGCGATCATGCTGGGAGTCGTCGTTGCCGCAATCGCGCTTGATGTGCCGATCTCCATTGCCGCGCTGGCCGGCTGCGTTCTGATGGCACTGTGCGGTGTGCTGAACATGGATGAAGCCTATCAGTCCGTTGAGTGGCGGCCGATATTTATTATTGCGGCCATGCTGCCTCTGGGCACTGCCATGCAGCAGACCGGCACAACCGACCTGCTCGGTAATTTCGTTGTGCAGGGCCTCGGCCCGTACGGAGAATCCGGCATTTTTCTCGGGCTGATGGCATTCACGCTGTTTATAACCCAGTTTATACCCAGTGCCGCGGTCGCCGTAATCATGACCCCGATCGCACTCAATACCGCCCACAATCTGGGCATCGCCCCGCAGGCCTATGTGCTGGGAATAGCCTATGTGCTGGCAGCATGCTTTATCAGCCCGGTCGCCCATCCTGCCAATCTTCTGGTCATGAGCCCGGGCGGGTACCGCTTCAGCGACTACGTTAAACACGGACTGCCCTTTGCCCTGATCGTCATCGCAGTCAGCGCCCTGCTGCTGCCGGTTCTTTTTCCCTATCGGTAACCGGGTTGAGTCAGTTCGGAGTTGGGAGTTCGGAGTTCGGCAAGCTCAGATTTATCGTTCACCGTCCAAGGTTGATGAAGTCGCAAAAAGTCCGGGTTGTCTTTTACCCGCCCCCCATTTGATTTTTTTACCATAGACTGCTATGCAATACAGAGTCGCAAAAACAACATGTACGGGGTAGCGCATATGCGCTCATTCATGAAAATCATCATTGCCGCTGCTGCCGCAGCCGCCCTGGCTGTCATCGCACTGGCTGTTTTTGCAAAAATCATTATCACGCCCGAACGTATTCGCGAGGCTGTTGTGCCCGCGGCTGAAACCGCCCTGAACCGAAATGTGCAGCTGGGCGATATTTCGATCCGTTTTTTTTCAGGAATTATCCTGCATGATCTTCTGATCATGGGGCACGGCAGCGACGAAGTGTTTCTCAGTGTCTCGCAGGCTTCCCTGCGCTACCGCTTCCTGCCCCTGCTTTCGCTGCAGGTAGTAATCGATGAACTGCAGCTTGAGGAGCCCCACATCACGATAATGCGGCTGCCCGACGGTACCTTCAACTTCAGCGATCTTATCGCTGCGGACGGCGCAACGGTCCCGGCCACGCCGCGCCGGGAAAAAACCGCGCAATCAGGCGGCCTTCCTGTAAGCCTGACGATCGCCACCGTGCGACTCACCAGGGGCAGCGTTCTTTTTATCGACAAGGGCCCCGGCACTGCAGCTCCCGTTCAGCATCACATCAGCGGGCTCACCATCGCAGCCAGGGCCATTACACCCGACGCAGCGTTTCCCTTTGAACTTGCCTGCCGTCTCAATGATGCGGCACTCAGGATCGAGGGCCGCGCTGACATGCGCAGCCGGTCGGCAAGCGCCCGTATTGACCTTACAAACCTCGACGCAGCCGCCTTGATGCCCTATGCCACCGATGTGATCCCGGGACGCCTGCACAGCCTCACGGCCAACCTCCACGCGAAGCTTGAGGGCGATGCCAATCAGATCTCGGCCAGCGGCATGCTCGAACTGCGCGACATCGACATCCTTCTCAACGACCTGCCTGAGGCTCCAATCAGCAAGGCAGCCCTGAGTGCTGAGTTCGATATTGCGGCCGATCTGAATGCATCCGCTGTGCAGCTGCGCTCAACCCGTCTCACGTATAACGGCATCAGCGCCCTGGCAGCCGGCCGCATTGAGCAGCTTGACAGCAATCCTCTGCTCTCGCTTGACGTTTCAGCTCCCGGCCTCAGCGTTGCGGCCCTGATGGCCGCGCTGCCCCCTGAACTTGTCGCGGAAGCCTCCGCGATGAATCCATCCGGCAGCCTCGACATTCAGGCCCGGCTCGAAGGACCTGCTGAAAGCGCCGCTGTACTCAAAAAAACCGAGATTCGCCTGCGCGAAGTACAGGCCACGCTTGGTGGCATGCGCCCGGTCCTGAGCGGCAGCCTGCAGCTCACGGACGACCGGCTTGTATCACAGGACCTCATGCTCGATGCAGCCGGCAGCCGGGCATCAATCGAGCTGACAGCGGAAAACCTGTTCGACACGCCTATCATAACCACGCAGCGAATCAGCGCCGAACGCTTTGATATTGATGCCCTTTTTACGACATCAACAGCAGGCGGCAGAAGCGCCGGCTCAAAAAAGAGCGCTCCGCAACAGGAGAAGTTGAAACCTGCTGAGGAGATCGGGCCGTTTGACCTGCCCGTTCGCGCGGACGGCACTGTAAAAATAGCCCGTGCCGTATATAAGGGGCTCATAATCAATGATTTTGATTGTGTTTACCGTCTTGCCGACAACGTTCTGACGGTTGATAACATGACCGGCAGCTCTGCAGGAGGATCGTTCAGTCAAAGCGGCCGCGTTGATCTCGGCCGCAGGGGTCTGGCATATAAAAGCACACTCAGCGTGCAGGGTCTGCAGGCCGACCCCGTACTATCGGCATTCCTGCCAGGCACAAAGGGAAAACTTTTCGGCAGTCTCAACCTTGATCTTGCTGCCAGCGGAACCGGCACACTGACTGATACCTTCAAAAAAAATCTTGAATGCACATCGCAGATCGACCTTACAGACGGACGCATTACCGGCCTGGGCCTTGCAAAAAGCCTTGCTGATTTTCTCAACCTTAATGAGCTGCGCGAACTGCGCTTCAGCAGGTTCGGCGGAACGGTCAACATAGCCCGGGGACAGGCACGCCTGGATACTGAGCTGAACGGAGACGATGTTCGCATGCGGCCGCAGGGCGTGGTCGGGCTCGACGGTTCGCTGGATATTGATCTCAATGCTGCACTGAGCCCGGCGATCATGAAAAAGCTCGACAAACGCGACAGACTCGCGCTGGTGTTGACCGACAATCAGGGCTGGGGCCGGCTGCCTATAACGATTGGCGGAAGCCTTGACCGGCCGCGTTTCAGTCTGGATGCCGCCGGATTGAAAGAACAGGCCATCGAGAACCTGCAACAGCGGCTCATCGAGCGTTTGGTGCCGAAGGAAAAGCCTGCAGCCGATTCCGGTGTCGAAACGCAGCAGAACCTGTCGCCGGCGGCACCACCGGAACCAGAGCCGCAGGCACGCCAGAAGACGCACAAAGACCGTAAAAAAAAGCAGCGTCAAGAGCGACGCGAGCTGCTTGAGGACACGTTGCGCGATGTTCTCAGCCGCTGAGCGCATCTTCTGCTCAATAAAATTATCGAAAGCCTCCCTGCCGTCATGTGCCTGATGCTTATCGCCTGTAACTGTCATCCGGACTACCGGCTGGTGCTGGCCTCAAACCGCGACGAACTCTACTGCCGGAAAACTGACCCGCTCGCTTTTCGCGGCCACGGCACCGACATGCTCTGCGGCCTTGATCTTGAAGGAGGCGGCACATGGCTTGCAGCCGCACGCTCTGGCCGCATAGCAGCGCTGACCAATGTACGCGAGCCGGGCCGGATGAGGGCAGACGCACCGTCGCGCGGTTTGCTGGTTTCAGGATGCGCTGCTTCTGATCAGCCTCTCGATCAAATTTTGGAAGCACTTATGCGGCAGCCTGACCAGCATAACGGCTTCAACCTTATTGCAGCGGACCGCACCGGGATGTATTACTGTTCAAACCGCACCGGCTCTGTCTGCAGACTGTCTGACGGACTCTACGGTCTGAGCAATCACGGGCTTGACACACCCTGGTCTAAAGTCAGCCGTGCCAGAGAACTTATTGCCGGCGTGCTGGCCAAGCCCGGTGAGCTTGATACCGAGGCACTGTTTGATGTCCTGCTCGATGATGCGCAACCGCCCGACGCGGCGCTTCCCGACACCGGCGTCGGACCTGCATGGGAACGCATCCTGGCGCCGATATTCATTCACAGTGATATCTACGGCATCCGCACATCTTCCCTGGTGCTGCTGGACCGCCGCGGACACCTGCGTTTTATAGAACGCACGCACGGTCTGCCGGGATCATCCGACTGCCCCGGCACGCGCGAATTGTCATTTTCCGTACCGGGCACACGGTGCACCTGATGCATACCGTACAACACGACATGGACAACCCGGAACACCTGCAGTGTGATTCAAAACTGCGGCGCATACTTCACGACAACCTGCAAAATTTTTCAGTGCACACCATACACCCTGCGCAAAAGCGTACTGCTGCAGTGGCACTTACCGTTGTCGACTACAGCACAGGAGAAGAGGTATACGGGCTGTCGACCGCCGGGCTGCCGGATAACGCCGCAGCGCTTATCCTCACCTTCCGAACTTCGCGCCTTCACCGGCATGCGGGCCAGTGGGCCTTGCCGGGCGGCCGCATCGATCCGGGAGAATCCCCGGAAGAAACAGCCCTGCGCGAGATGGAAGAAGAAGTCGGTCTCGTGCTGCCACACGGGGACATTCTCGGTCGGCTTGATGATTTTGCCACCCGCTCCGGCTATGTGATCACGCCTGTTGTTGTCTGGGGCGGACGGGTGCCGGTGCTGCAGCCCAACCCGCATGAAGTGGCATCCATTCACCGCATTCCGGTCGCGGAACTGCTGCGGCCGGATGCGCCGATTATTGAAGATTCCGGCGACCCGGCCCGTCCCCTGCTGATGATGCCTGTTGGAGAAAGCTGGATTGCCGCGCCAACAGCCGCGCTGCTGTACCAGTTCCGCGAGGTGGCAATCATGGGACGCGCAACACGCGTTGCCCACTTTGAACAGCCCGCGTTCGCGTGGAGATAGTAAGCGCGGAGTTGGGTAGAAGGGGCAGCCCCCTGTGGCTGCCCTGGAGTTGGGAGCTCGAAGAAAAACAGGTTCAAGGTGTAACGTTCAAAGTCGATGCGTCCGTACAAGCGACGCAGTCACAAAGAACAGAGCCGTAGAAAGGATATGAGCCGATGGTCCAGATAAAAGCACGCGGATTTGCCCGACTTGATTTTGATGAAATCAAACGGGTGGCAGCGATGACAGGGTTTGATATCTACGTGCATGCCCGCAAAAAAAAATCCTGCGGGCCCGGATGCGACTATCTGGTGCAGGATAAGCGCTACTTCGCTCTGCTCTTAATCAGGCATATCGAACAGATGCTGCAGGAGCGGGCCGGAGATGTGCCCCAACAGGCCCGGGACTGGCTTGGTGCTGCCGCAGTCGCAGCCAGTGAGTACGCCGATATCGAACGCGCCATGCGACCGACCGTACGCAGAGCACATGAGGATTGAGTGAAGAGTTCGGAGTTCGGAGCGCAGGCCGTGGCATGAAGGAGCCCCAGACTCACCCGGCTTGCGCTCAATACTCCCGACTCCGAACTCCATACTACAATAACCTGCTAATCCCTGAAACCGAGCTCCTCAATAATCATTTCAATTTCACGGAAGTCTTCAGGAGAGAGGTGCAGCAACTTGCATCCGATGTCATAACTGGTGCCGTTAATGCTTTTTTCACACCGAAGCGCTTTGGCGTCAAAATACAGGTATTGCTTCGCGCTCAATTCCGACTCAAGCAGTATCTTCAACTCGAGCACCGACCCGACCGCGATCGGGTCTTCAGTCATGATCATGATACCCTCGGTTGAGATATCAACGAGATACCCGATTGTCGTGCCGGAAGACCGTTCCTGTACATGCAGATAATAAATCAGGTGGCGCCGTTTGAGTTTGCGCTTATCCCTCATAGCCATCTCCTGAATTGATGTGCGTTTTTAATAGAGGCTATATGTCATGGTACGCATGAAATGTAATGTCAAAAAGGTAAAACGTCAATCTCTTTTTCCAAGCAAACCGCATGTGCACAAACTATTGAATTATGATAAACTGACTGCGAAATCAGCAGCGCAGACTTCACAACGAATTCAAAGGATAGATACCTGAACATGCAAAAACTTGTTCTTGCCTCAGCCTCACCGCGGCGCAGCGCCCTGCTGCGCGACATGGGAGTTGCATTCGAGGTTGCGCCCGGCTCGTTCATTGAACCGCCCCACGCAGCCGGACAGACGCCGCGCAGCTATGTTAAGGCAAATGCGCGAGGCAAGGCCCTGCGGGTGGCCTCAGGCATCACAGAAGGTATCATTATCGGCGCGGACACGGTCGTGGTGTACCGCGGGCGTGTGCTCGGCAAGCCGACCTCAATGGATGAAGCCCGGCGCTATCTGCGCATGCTCAACGGACAAACGCATGAGGTCCTCACCGGCCTGTGCATTACAGATGCGGCACAGGGCAGCGTGCTGGTTGAAGCTGAAAAAACAAGGGTTACCTTCCGGCACTTGAGCGCCCATGAAATGGATCGCTACCTTGAGCTCATCAATCCGCTTGACAAGGCCGGGGCGTATGCCATTCAGGCCCACGGCGCGATCATCGTTGAGCGCATTGCAGGCTGCTACTATAATGTCATGGGATTCCCGCTTGCACGGCTTGAAACAATGCTGATGCAATGTGGCTGTTCGCTGTTTGACTGCATGGGGCAGCGCGATCGGCAGTGAGAAAGTGCCCGCATCAGTCTGACTGATAAAGAAGACGGGCAAAGAAACAAACGGCGCCATCCCGTTACCGGGATAAACGCCGCTGTGATAAACGCACTGTTTCGGACGCTCAGCTTATCTGTATGCGTTTTACCCTGCGCTTTTCAGGGCTGAGCAGCGGCAGCCTTATTTCCAGCACGCCGTTTTTGTACTCAGCCTTGATCGCGTCGGCTTGAATGTCCTCTGGAATTTCAAACGTCCGCTGAAAGCTCCCGTAGGACCGCTCGATGCGGTGAAAATCCCTGCGCTTGTCCTCACGCTCGAATTTCTTTTCCCCGCGAATCATCAGGTAGCCGTCGCGGTACTCAACATCGATTTCATCCTTTTTCATGCCGGGAATCTCGGCATGCACCACATAGCTGTTATCCTGCTCTTCGATGTCAACGGCCGGGAAGCGCACCAGCGAACCCGTTTCGCTGAACACGCTCTCTGCATGCGAAAGCTGCTTGTTTTTTTGAAATAATCGCCGAACCATGTGTCGAGTTGTGCCTTCAAATCATCGAGCAGATGAGCAGGACTTCTGTCCTTCCACAACGTCAGTGCCATACACATCTCACCTCCCTCGGGTCTGAGGCCCGAAAAGGACTCAGGCGTATTTAATGTCGATCTTTTTCGGTTTGGCCCGCTCGCTTTTGGGCAGAACCACCTTGAGCACACCGTTTGCGAGCTGGGCTGAGATATGGTCGCGGTCAACCTCCTCACCGATGGTAAATGCCCGGTAATAGTCTCGGGCCGGCATCTCGGTGTATGCCCCGGTGCCTGCAGCCTGTGCATGAGCCGACCGCCTGCCGTAAATCTGCAACGTGTCCTTTTCGATATGCACATCAAGTCCGTCTTTGGCTACCCCGGGCAGATCGGCATACAGGGTCACCGATTCCCTGTCCTCGCAGATATCAACCTGCGGCACGAGTGTATCCTTGATGCGGGATGCCAGCTCGGCATCATCTTTACGTACTACAGCCTGTGTATTTTTGTCCGCCATTGTCATCCCTCCTTTCTCACGCGACTGAAACAGCGATCTGTTTCGGTTTTTTCTCTTCAGCCCGGGCGATAGTTATGCTCAAAATACCCTCATGGTAGCGCGCCTCGGCTTTATTTGAATCGAGCCCCTCGGGCAGGCTTACGATTCGGGTAAACTCGCCGCTGAAGCGCTCCCGGCGGTGATAATTACCCCCGCCGTTGCCGGTATTCCGGCGGCCCTTGATGGTCAGGGCATTATCCTCAATCGTCAGATCAACATCCTTCGGATCGACACCCGGCAAACAGGCATCAATGCAGACCGAGTCCTTCTGCTCCTGGATATTGATCGCCGGGAACGTTCCGCGCGGGACACTTCGTATGTTTGAAAGCGGAAGGCCGATATCAAACAACTGGTCCAATTCGTCCCGCAGCCTGAAAAAATCATTAAACGTGGGCACATAGCCGTCATACCATCGTACCTGCATACAGATACCTCCTTTCTCCCCTAACAACTTGAAAAAACTTGTTATTTATATTGATTCTGTTCCTGTCAAAAAAAATAAAAACTTTTTTTTGAAGTCAAGGGCATCCGGCAAATTTTCTTCGTACCACGCCGGTTTAAATGCCTGTACCGGAGCCGGCGCCATACCTGTATTTTTTTTGCGGGGTTTTTTACTTGAACTGGCGCAGGCCGCATGTTACAAAAGTGACGTGACCGTCGGCGTTGGATATGACCACCTCGGTCATGCTGCTGCAGAACAGCTGCTGATTATACACGTGTGAACAAAACTGCCGAAACACCGGTCACCGGTTCACGCGCACACTATGTATCAAAATGGAGGATACCCATGAGTGAAGACATGCATGTAACCGCACAGGACTTCGACGATATCGTTCAAAAAGCAGGTGTTCCCGTACTGGTTGATTTTTGGGCCGAATGGTGCGGACCGTGCAAGATGCTCTCACCCGTGCTTGATGAGCTGGCGGCTGAATACGGGGAAAAGGTAAAAATAGCAAAAGTTAACGTCGATCAGCAGCCGAACCTTGCGGCTCGCTACGGCATCCGCAGTATTCCAACGATCATTCTTTTTCGCGGCGGCGAGATCGCCGAGCAGATGGTCGGCATGCAGCCGAAAGAAGCGCTGAAGGCGAAACTTGATTCTTTGCTGTAACGGGGGGAGAGTGCGGCTGACAGCCGCTTGATGGGGCGCCTGTACCGGCTGCGGTATAGCCTGCGATACAACACCGTCCGTTCACCCTGAGCCTGTCGAAGGGTTAAACGGACTCCGCATGTGAGGCGGAAACCCGTTCATGGTTCGACAAGCTCACCACGAACGGGTTTACATCTTATTTTTTAAAAGGCCCCGGAAAAAAGATGCTGCCCTACCCGCCGATGGCCGACATATTGCGGCGGCACTTTTTAAACGACGGCTCGCTGATGGTGTGACCCTTGGGCTTTGACTTGATCGCCTCGGAGATAATCTCCTCAAGGGCCTGATCGCTGACGCTGCTGCGCAAAAATTTCTTCAGATCAATCTCCTGATCCGAAAACAGGCAGGTGCGCAGCTTTCCGTCGGCTGTCAGGCGCATGCGGTTGCAGGTATCGCAGAAATGATTGCTCAGGGGTGAAATAAAGCCCAGCTGACCGGCTGCGCCTTCGAGCCGGTACATGGCGGCAGGCCCTGACTTGCCGCAGCGCTCCACCGGATACAGCGTGCCGACCCGGCTGATAATGTCACGGGTTTCGCTGCTGGAGATAAAGCTGTTCTGATCCCATTCGGTTGAAATACCTACCGGCATAAACTCAATAAAACGTATATGTACGGGACGTTCGATTGTCAGGCGGGCAAATTCCGCTATCTCATCGTCATTGATGCCGCGCATGGCGACCACGTTAACTTTAATCGGTGAAAAGCCCTGCCGGCGCGCCTCGCTGATCCCCTCAAGCACACGCTGAATATCGCCGCCGCGGGTAATGCGCCTGTATTTCTCCGCATCGAGCGTGTCAAGGCTGATATTGATGCGGCGCATGCCCGCACTGCGCAGGGCAGCCGCATGCTCGGCCAGCAGAATGCCGTTGGTGGTCAGGCTGACATCCTCTATGCCCGGCAGCTTCATCAGGTCCCTCACGAGATCAATGACGCCCCTGCGCACAAGCGGTTCGCCGCCGGTAATGCGTATCCGGCTGATGCCGAGCCTGGCCGCGGCTGCGGCAATGCGTTCGATTTCCTCAAGCCGCAGCACCTCGGCATGATCCAGAAGCCCGATCCCCTCAGGCGGCATGCAATATATGCAGCGCAGGTTGCAGCGGTCTGTCAGGGATATACGCAAATAGCTGATGTGCCGGTGGTAATTATCGATCAACATTGAGGTGTGTGCTGATATTCAAATGCGATAGGTTCAATGCCGCATACGGTCAGAAAATGTACCGGCCTGCGCAGACGATGGATACAACAACCGGGAATGCTCGACACAGCCATACACGCGACTGTGCCCGGACTCCTGCCGGGGGGCACCCATGCGCTGCTGACCGGCAGCAGGCGCAGAGAGATCCTTTTTTTAGAATACGTTATCAGGGTGTAGTTGTCAAGCACGGGAACAATTGCATTGACAAAAGTGCGTAATACGGCTATGGTACACAATTCGTACAACAGCCTTTTACAGGCAGACAGTATAACGTTTCTATAAACCATACTAAGGAGGTTTTTTGCATGGCACAGCATCCACTGCTCCCGTTCATGGAGGCACACGGCAAATTACTGGGCACGTCCCTGAAAGATTTAACCGTCGACGCGCTGCGCTCGCTGTTCGGGCATGTATACTATATCTGGCGCACCTTCAAGCCGGCCCTCGGCGAAGAAGATGGCCTGAAGTACTACGGCAATGTGTGGGCTGAACTTGCCAAGCTCGGATTTGCCGGAGCAATGGCCAAATTCGGCCTGAAAGAAGTCAAAGACCTGCCCACACTGGGCAAAATCGTCGAGGACTGTTTTACCGGCGTTCCGGCGCTCTACATCACCCGCCGCAATGAAAAAGATGAGCATGTCGGCCATGTGCTCTGGTGCGCCAATCCGGCCTACGGCCCCAATGACAACACCTACTGCCGCCATGACTACTATCGTCAGGAAGTATATCTGACCTACGTATATCTGTGGGCCCTGATTGAAGAGGCCAAGAAAAGCGGCCTGAAAGAGGACGTACTGGTCGAGCTGCCCTCGGGCCGCTGCCGCGACGGCAGCGCCTGCGCCTGCCAGATTATCCTGCGCACCCGGGCCGCCAACCCAGACATGCCGCTGCCGGAAGTCAAGAAAACATTCATTGACCTTGAAATGGGCACGCAGGAACCGGTCAGCTACGTGTTGAAAAAGCAGAAGCGCTCCTTCGAAGAGCAGGGCCCGGCAACGTTCTCCGGATTCTTCGCGGTTGACTTCTTCGCATGGCTGCAGCTGTTCCAGAATGTTAAGGGCAAGGCCCAGACCGTGTACAACGCACTGTGGGCCACATTCCCGCCCATGTGGGTCAAGGAAGCCCGGCTTGAGCTTGAAATCGGGCGCGTAAAAACCGCAAAAGACCTGGCGCAGGTTATCGCTTTCTGCATGCGCAAAAAATACATCGCCGGAACCGTAGCGCAGGCCGACGACAAACAGGCCATGGTTGTTGCCGAGGCCGATCCCTTTGTGCAGGTTGCCGACATGTTCGGCGCGCCCAGGGACTATCACAAGGCGCTGGTGAAAGCTGATGAGGCCTTTATCGCCGGCATCCTGAAGGAAGCAAAAATGGAGAAGAAAGCAACGGTCAAGATCAAGAGCCACATCGCCCAGGGCGATAAAAAGACCGAGATCATTATCAGCGTTAAGTAACCTGCGCTGCCTGTAACTATCCGTAGTTTACACAAGAGGGTTCACCGCCACGGTGAGCCCTCTTTTTTTTATTAACGAAGTTCACAACTGCGGTTGACTTCACAGCACACTCATATATATAATCGCGCCATACCCATCAACGACATGGATTGATTATGCGCAGACAGCGGACACGGTCACATGACCACAGAGTGCTCATGAGCATACGGCTGGCTCTGTGTCTGTTTGTGGTGATGCTGTTGCCTGCCCTGCCCCCCGAAAGCCTGGCCGGCGATGACACGCTTTTTCAAAAACCGGACATAGCGCTCACGGAACAGGAGCGCGCATGGCTTGACGCACACCCGGTCCTCAAGATTGCTTCCGACCGTGACATGGCGCCATACGGCTTTGTAGATGAACAGGGTCGCTATGTTGGTGTGCTGCCCGATATTGCCGCACGAATCGAGCGTCTTCTGGGCATACGTATACAGTTCAATCCCATACAGTACAGCACCCTGATTGATCTCGTGCGCGATGGTGCTGCCGAGGCAGCCGCGCTGGTAGACCCGCTTGACGTCCCAATCGCCCCGCACTACCTGATGACCGATGAAGTGATGTTCATGCCGTACGGGCTGTTCGTGCGCACGGATTCGAAACTCGCGCAGCATACCCCCGAAACGATCACGGGAAAAACAATCGCCCTGATTGAAGGCTGGGACCTCAAAAACCCGAGTCTCGATCCGCTGCGCGGCAACCTTTTTGTATTTGCCGATTCCTATCTTGCCGCTGTCACGCTCGTACTGCACGGCCGGGCCGATGCATTCTTTGACGTACTTCCAGCGACAAACTACCTGCTGGCACGAAATTTTATCAAGGATATCAAGGCCGTTAAAATTTACCATCAGGGCTACCCCGCGGCTTTTTTTGTTCACCGACAGTACCCGGAGCTGTACAGCGCCATGCAAAAAGCTCTTGCCGCCATACCTCGGCAGGAACGCATGCAGCTGTTGCAGAAGTGGAACGTATTTATGGATGATGCCGCGACCAGCCTGGCAATGCTTGACCTGCACCCGGATGAGCGCGCCTGGCTCGCAGCCCATCCGGTCATCCGCGTCGGTATCGATGCGAACTGGGCGCCGCTTGAGTTTGTGGACAGCGACGGCCTCAGCCAGGGGATCGCCCCGGATTATCTGCGCCAGTTCGAAAACATGCTCGGGGTTCGTTTCGACATACAGTATGAGCGCCCATGGCACGAATACCTTGCCATGGCGGACCGGGGTGAAATCGATATGCTGAGCGGCGTTGTTGAAACGCCACAGCGCGCTGATCTTCTTGCATTCACCCGGCCCTATATTGCAATGCCCGTGGTGATACTGACACGCTCTGATGTAGCCTATATTGCCGGGCCGCAGGAGCTCGACGGCAAAAGGGTCGCCGTGGTGCGAGGCTATGCCCTGGAGGAGTGGCTTGCCCGCGACTATCCGGGCATCGAGGTGGTAACGGCTGAATGCATGAAGGAAATGTTCCGGCTATTGAACACTAACGAAGTGTATGCGTGTGTGGGCAGCCTGCCGTCGGCGGGCTATTATCTCGGCCTCAACGGGCACGAAGATATCAAAGTTTCAGGCCAGACCCGCTATACCTACCGCGTGAGCATGGCCGCGCGCCGGGACTATGCACCGCTTGTTGCTATCCTGCAGAAAGCCTTTGACGCCATTCCCGCCGAACAACATGAGGTTCTTCAGCGCAGATGGATGACCCTGCCCCGCGAAAGTGTCCCCGATTACAGTCTGTTATGAAAAATTCTGCTTCCGCTTCTGCTTACCCTTGCTGTACTTGTATGCTGGACCCTGTTGCTCATGCGTGAAATCCGCTCGCGCAGGAGAGCTGAGTCGGGATTGCGCACCGCACAAAAAGACCTCGAACAGATCAACACGGAGCTGGAATCAAGGGTGCGCGAGCGGACATGCGAGCTCGAACATGCCACGCGCACCATACGCGAAAGCCAGGAGCGTTTTTCCAACATGGCCGAAAACATTCACGAAGGCCTGGCAATTGTTGAAAACGGTGAACTTGTATACTGGAACAGGCGCATGCCTGAAATCCTGGGATATTCCCATGACGCACTGCCCCGGTTTGAGGATCTGGACTTTTTCGAACCCGACAGCAAACAACGATTGCTCGACATTCTTGAACAGTCCCGCTCGACCGGCAAACTTCCATCCGAAACCGAATTCTGGATACGGCACCCTGACGGCAGCCGGCGCTGCATACAAAACCGCTACGCCGTGCAGCCGGGTGAAGACGGATTCATGAACCGATATGTTGTTTGTTCCGACATCACCGAGCGTAAACTGGCTGAAGAGGCCCTGCAGCAGGAGCGCCAGCGTCTTTCCCGCATTATCATGACGTCCCCTGTGGTCATCTGCAGCCTCGCCCCGGATGGAACGGCGAATTTTATCAACAAGACCGGTGAAGAAATAACCGGGTACAGCCTTGCGGAACTTAAAGGCCGCAACTGGTGGGATACATTTTACCCCGGTGAGCTGCATACACAGGTTGACCGCCTGTTCAATCATCTCAACTGTCATGACGATATGATCAACTTCGAAATGACACTGCAGACAAAATCGGGGCAACTCCGGACGATTATCTGGAACTCAATAAGCGACTATGATGAACAGGGCGATCTGCGCGAATTGTTCGGCTTCGGCAATGATATCACTGAACGCAAGAAAGCCGAAGATGAAGTCAGGCAGGCGCGCGACTACCTGACACATCTTTTCCGGGAGCTTTTGTTCGGGGAGTAATTGCTTTTTCAAGTAAATCAGGATTCATATTATAAGTTTTTTCGTTAATATCGACAAAGACCGGCTTGGCGCCACACATGATTATTGCTTCGGCTGTTGCAAGAAAAGTGTTTGGCACAGTAATTACTTCATCGCCTTTCCCGATGCCCAAACCAGTTAAAGCAAGCCAGATAGCGGAAGTGCCGCTGTTAACACCTGCTGCATGTTTGCATCCGCAGTAATCTGCGAATTCCTCCTCAAATTTCTTTACGAAAGGACCGCCTGCAAATGCAGTTGTTTCAACAACCTGTCCTATGGCAGTATCAATTTCATCTTTTATTGATTCATATTGCGTTTTCAGATCCAGAAACGGGACTTTCATTTTTTCTCCTTATTATTGATGGTCGCGTAAAAAATCGTCACCCCCTGTCCGCCGCGGCGGATAAATTCCGACCGGTGTCCAGTGCCTTTGTAAGTATTTGAAAAGACTGGATTCCGGCCTGCGAAACTGTATCGCAATAGCTGGATATGTCATTCCGAATCCCGCTGGTGCGGGGTGAGGAATCTTAAGGTGTTGATTTCGCTTTATGCAAAGATCTCTCCCGGAGCCTGCCTGAGCGCAGCCGAAGGAGTCGAAATGACAGAAAAATTAATTGCTACACAGCCTCTGCGCCGGAATGACTGAAATGAGCATTTTTAGACTTTTTACGAATCCATCAATATTAAAATTTAAAACATATAAATAAAATTTATTTATTCTTGTATCTCTCTCAGTATTTTTGCCGGATTGCCGGCTACTATAGTATTTGAAGGAACATCTTTTGTGACCACACTTCCGGCACCAACAATCGCATTTTCACCTATTGTAATTCCGCATAAAAGTGTGGCGCTGGAACCGATAGAGGCGCCTTTCTTTACTAACGTAGGTAAACAATTCCAGTCTGCATCTGTTTGCAAAGCACCCCCGGGAGTTGTTGCGCGCGGGTAGATATCGTTGGTAAAGGTAACATTGTGACCCACAAAGACATTGTCTTCAATAGTAACGCCTTCACAGATGAAAGAATGGCTTGAAATTTTACAATTTTTCCCAATAGCGGCATTTTTCTGAATCTCGACAAAAGCTCCGATCTTGCTGTTTTCACCAATAGAACATCCATAAAGGTTTATAAATTTTAGAACTTTTTTAAATTATAAGATTGATGAAGTCGTAAAAAATCAGTCAATGCTCCTCAATAGTGTGCCGCGTAAAACAGCCGCCTCATCCGTTCCGCGCGTATCGATCGATCCGAGCAGAGAGAAGACTGTGTCGTAATTAAAAAAGGTGTCATCTCGACCCCTTCGGCTGCGCTCAGGGCAGGCTCCGGGAGAAATCTTTGCTTGAAGCAAAATCAACACCTTAAGATTTCTCCCCGCCTGCGGCGGATTCGAAATGACAGTAAAAAGCGAATTGGACACAGTCTCGAGAGGCAATTGTGTGTGACATCACGAGGCGTTTTCAACAGATATGTTCATATATATGATGAAGTGTATCAAGCAACTGGCTATTGCATATCCACAGCCAACAGCTGAAAATAAAAGAAATTATCGTATAAGCATTTCATACCAGGGAGCCATCTCCAAACTCCTGACTCAAACTGACCGCCGGCTGCATAAAAAAAAGTCCGGGGACTTTTACAGTCCCCGGACCGGATGCTACTGGTCTGTCGTGCGGCGATGCTACCTCAGAATAATCTCGCCCACGCAGTCACCGACACGTATCTCATAGGGTCCCTTGTTCGGGATAGCGCCTGCAGGTATGGTCGTCAGAACTTTCAGCACGCCCTTCCTGCTCACCGCTGCCCGGCGCACCCGGATAAGGCCGAAATCAAGCTTGGCGTAGGGATCAAACCCTTCACCGCCGGTAATGCGGAACCGGCGCTCAACCGGACGGAACATCTTATTGATGCGCACCTGTCTGGGTTTGATGATCAGGTCGCAGGCCTGCACGGCGCATACGCCCTCACGGCAGAATGTGCCGTTGTCGCAGTCGAAATCATCCAGACACTCTACGCACATGACACCGTCGCAACGGGGAGTGCCGTTATCCGAACAGTCAAAATCCTCAAAACATTCTACGCACTGGTCAGTCTCCTCATTACAGAACGACAGGGCACTTGGCATGGTCTGATTGTCTCCGCAGGGCGGCTCACCGTCAAAACACGTACCGTTATCGCATGTCTCTGCACCGTCGCAGAACAGACCATTGTCACAGTCTTCATCGGTTTCGACGCGGCAGGCTACGCAGGTGTTCTCTACGCAGAACGGCGTGTTGTTGTCTGTGCAGTTATCATCGGTGATGCATTCCACGCACTGGTCGGTTTCTTCCAGACAAGAATAGGAACAGGGATTGCCCTGGGAGACACACCCCTCGATATCTTCACTGCATACTTCAGGACCATTGCAAAAAAGGCCGTCAGATTCACAACTCACCGGCGTTCCGGCAACGCATTTACTGGTCTCCGAACTGCAAGACGGTACTCCGTTGCAATACACAACATCGTCATTGCAATCAGCATTATTGTTGCAGTTCTCATCAAGGGGCACAGCCTGCACGCTGACCGCGCACAATACAAATGCCAAGCTCATTACAATTCCTGTCAGCTTTTTCATTGTTCCTCCTTCCAAAAAATTAATTATTCTCTATGTTAATAGCGTCTGGTCGGCAGTAACCCGTAATATATCAACGGGCTTTTTCAGCTGTCTGGTCGTTTTTATTATTGCAAACTATACCCCAAACAGGATTTAATTGCAAGCACAAAAACCAGTTAATGTATAATCGTCAGGTACTGGCGGTTTCTTGAATACGATCTCAATTATTTTATATATAATATATAATTATCCTTAAAACAACACATTTATCAAGTGCTGAATTTATTTTTTTGCCCATTTTAAAATTAATTCGTCCCCAAAATCCTTAATCAGGAATGGCGTGTAAACAAACCAGCGACACCGGGACTGCACCCAGGCAGTAAAAAAAGCCCCCCCTGTCAAGGGAAGGCTGGTGGGGTCATAACCTTGGTCCTTGAACCAACGGGCTGCCACAGGGGGCCGCCCCTACCCTACAACCACCCACCTGCGGGCGCGCTCCAGCAGGCTGTTCAAAAATGCCCGGATGCAAGGCGCGCGCAATCATGAGTACTGAGGCGTACTTTTGAGTACGCCTCAGTGACGAATGATGCACGTAACGCCGCAGACGGGCATTTTTGAACAGCCTGCTACACCTTGAAGCGGATGTTGAGAATATCGCCGTCTTCGACGATATAGTCCTTGCCCTTGAGGTAGAATTTGCCTGCGGACTTGAGGGCCGCCTCGGTACCGTGCTCCATGAGCTCGGCATATTTAAAGGTCTCTGCCCGGATAAAGCCGCGCTGCAGGTCAGAGTGGATCACGCCGGCGGCCTCGGGCGCACTGGAACCTGCGCGCAGAAGCCACTGGCGCACTTCATCCTCGCCCACGGTAAAAAACGATATCAGTCCCAGGGCCTTGATGCACAGCGCTGAGAGTTGCTCGAGCGCCGAATGCCTGATTCCCAGCCCCTCCAAAAATTCGCGGCGCTCCTGCTCGGACTCGAGCGCGGCCACCTCGGCCTCCATGCGGGCCGATACCTGCATAACCTCCATGCGGTCGCGGCCGCACAACGGCGCAAGGCGCTCGATCAGGCCATTGTCCTCAAGCGCGCCTTCGCCCACATTGAGAACCAGCACCATTTCATTGCGGGTAATGAACGGATAGCTGCGGATCAGCTGATCTTCCTCGGGGGTGATCGCCATGAGCCGCAGGGGCCGCTCAGCCTCCAGATGCGTTTTTATCCGGACAAGCAGCTCCTGCTCCTTCACCTGGCGCTCGTCCTTGACCTTCTTGATGGCCGCGGCCAGGCGCTCAAGCCTGGTTTCAACAAATACAAGATCGTGCAGGAGAATCTCGCTGTTGATCATCTCGATATCGCGCAGCGCATCAACCGAGCCTTCGGCATGATAGACCGCCTCATCCTCGAATGCGCGCACCACATGGCAGATCGCGTCCAGACCAAGAATATCCCGGAACACATCCCCGCGCACGATCGTCTCACGCTCGAGCCTGGGCAGCAGCGCCAGGTCGATGCGCGCCTGCACTTCCTTGCGGGGACGGTACATCTCGACCAGTTTCTCAAAACGGGGGTCACGCAGACTGGCCGTTCCGATCAGCACTTTTTTCTGGTCGGTCTGGGCAGCAGGGTGTGCGCCGGTCAGGATTGAGAACAGCGTTTTTTTGCCGGTTTGCGGCAGTCCGATAATACCAGCTTTCATGGTGTATACTTCCTTTCCAAAAGATCATGCCCGTGCGGGCTGTATGCTCATGATAGTTCCAGATTTTTCCGGATACGTCCACATAAAATTAAGTCAGGACCTCTGCTTGACACAGCACCGCCAAGCCGTTATACCATGATGAGAAGTTTTGTTAGCCCAGCGGTAGGGGCACGGCATGCCGTGCCCCTACAATGCGCCGTGTGTAGCGCAACACAGCAGATGATTCCGTCCTCCGCAGTAGTCCTGCTTCGGAGGATGACCATTTTTCAACCGCCTGCTCTATCCCGGAATTGCGCCTGTGACGAACGACTTCAAACCCGGATACTTGAAACTGCACACACAGGGCCTGCTCGAAGAGCGGGCCCTGGCGCTGCGCGCGCTTGCCAGCCCCTGCCGCCTGTGCCCGCGCTGCTGCGGGGTTGACCGCATGCGGGGCGAGCGAGGTTTCTGCGGGGCAGGCAGCCGCGTGCAGGTTGCTAAGGCTCTGCCGCACATGGGGGAGGAACCCGCGATTTCCGGCACGCGCGGAGCCGGAACCATTTTTTTCGCGCATTGCAACCTGCGCTGCTGTTTCTGCCAGAACTACCAGATCAGCCAGGAGCATCTGGGCCGCGAGGTCAGCGCGGCAGAACTCGCGGACATGATGCTTGACCTGCAGAACCGGGACTGCCACAACATCAGCCTGGTATCAGCCGCCCATTTCCTGCCGGGCATTATCGACGCGCTTATCCTTGCAGCCGCAGGCGGCCTGAGCGTGCCGCTGGTCTATAACTCCAACGGGTATGAAAGCCCCGAGGTGCTGCGCCTGCTGGACGGTATCATTGATATTTACCTGCCGGATGCCAAGTATGTGAGCGATGCCGCGGCCATGCGTTTTTCAGAAGCACCCGGCTATCACCGCATCAACATGGCCGCGCTGCAGGAAATGGCGCGCCAGGCCGGAAGTCTGCAAACAGACGAAAGCGACATTGCCGTGCGGGGCCTGATCATCCGGCATTTGGTGCTGCCGGAGGGACTCACCGACACGTACCGCGTGCTGCGGGCGATCAAAAAAAACCTGGGGCCTTTTGTGACCGTAAGCCTGATGGGACAGTTTACTCCCTGCTTCGAGGCTGCGGGCCACACGGTGCTCGGGCGTCCTTTAAGCCCGGAGGAAAATGAAAAGGCTTGCGCGATGCTGGATGAACTCGGATTTGAGAACGGCTGGATTCAGGAATGCGGGCCGGACGACCGCGCGTTCGTGCCCGACTTCAGCCGGCAGGACGCATGGAATTAGCAGACATTTTCATTTTTCCTGCAGAACGCAGGGCGGGTGCCAACCCGCCGCAAGCCTTTCGTGGGATCGGCATAGGGGGCAGTCAATCTGACTGCGCCCCTGCCACACCACCCGGCATGCGGGTCCGCACCGGGCGGTTCGAAAAGTTGAGGTCATGAGAGACGGGGTACGCCGAGGCGGTCAAAATACGCG
>VGSH01000040.1 GCA_016875025.1 Deltaproteobacteria bacterium | reverse complement strand
CCTTGGGCATCGGGTCGGGAGTACCATAAGCCCGATGACCTCAACTGCTTCAACCGCCCGGTGCGGACCCGCATGCCGGGTGGTGTGGGAGGGGCGCGGTCAGATTCTGACCGCCCCCTATCCCGATCCTGCCCTGGGCAGCGTCGCTTTTCCGGTATGCCTGCCCTGCAACAAAATTCTTGAGCTTCTGAGGCGAATGTGGACATAATAGCCGCAACAACACCCGGGTGTGCATACACGGATTGTTCGCCCGCTGGATCGCGGTGAGACAATGGCAACAACATGGCGCCTGATTTATAACCCCGCAGGACATATCGCCGATATACCCGCCGTGCCGGCCGCGCTTGCCGCAGGCAGGCGTGTTGGCCGGTGCCTGCCCCGGTGCTTCAGGCCGCCGGATACGCTCGTCATACAGGGCATCAGGGGCAAAGGAATCCTTGCAGGAGCGGACGTTGTTGTTGACGCTTGCGAGGCTGAAAAACACGGTATCGATATCGGCGCGGCACCTGCAACGAAAGGCAGGCGCGCACCCAAACCGGCCGGCACCCTGCGCTTTGAGGACATTACCGCATCCGCGCCGGCAGCGTTCGGGGCAGCCGCGTGCGCTCCCGGCGATCCGGCGGTCATCCTGTATACCTCCGGAACTACCGGCATGCCCAAAGGGGTCATGCTCTCGCATGCGAACTTTCACGCCCAGTGCTCGTTGATTGTTGCGCAGGTATTTCCCCTGCAGCAGGATGACCGCCTGACCGTGGTGCTGCCACTGTATCATGTGTATGCGCTTGCAAACGCCCTTGTGGCATCAGTGTATTTCGGCGCGTCCCTGTGCCTGATTCCTCAGTACAGCCCCGCGCTTCTGCTTGATGCAATCGCCGCTTCGCGGGCGACCATACTGTTTGCCATCCCGTCAATGTACATGCACCTTCTCACGCTTGCGCGGGTGAGAAAAACCGGTATCCCGCAGACGCTCAGGCTGTGCGTCTCGGGCGGTGCTCCGCTGCCGCGCGCGGTTCTGTCCGAATTCGAAAAGATATTCGGCACCCGCATCGCCGAAGGCTACGGCCTGACGGAAACGACATCCGCCGTGTGCCTGAATGAATCCGGCGAGACGTTCAGGCCCGGCTCGATCGGGCCGGCAGCGCCAGGCGTTGAAATCAAAATCGTTGACGATGACGGGTGCGAGCTGCCCGACGGGCACGCCGGCGAAATCGTGATACGCTCCGCGGTCGTGTCGCAGGGGTACTGGAACAACCCGCAGGAAACCGCCGCGGTGATGCGCGACGGCTGGCTGCACACCGGCGACATCGGCTGCCGCGACCATGACGGGTATTTCTTCATTACCGATCGAAAAAAAGATCTCATCATCAGGGGAGGCTTCAATATCTCGCCGCGCGAGGTCGAGGAGCTGCTCGCAACACACGCTGCTGTTCAGGAGGCGGCCGTGATCGGCGTCATGGACAAGCGCGGGGAGGAGGCGGTCAAGGCGTTTGTAGTGCTATCGCCGGGGGCGTCGGTTTCCGAAAAAACGCTTATCGAATACTGCTCAATGAATCTTGCACCGTACAAGATTCCGAAAATGATTGAATTTCGCGATGCGCTCCCCCGCAGCGCGGCAGGCAAGGTGTTGAAGAAAGAACTGCGCACCGGCTATGTCGATATACGCCTCATGCAGCAGGGCGACACAGCGCAGGAGGGCGGCAATGGCTGAAATCCCCTCCCTCGGCGCCATGCTTGCAGAAACCGCGCGCAGGCTCGGGAGCAAGGAAGCCCTGATCTTTGAGGGCCGGACAATCAGCTACCGCGAGCTTGATGAGCAGGCCGGCAGAACCGCGAACGCGCTTGCGGCCCTGGGCATACGCACAGGCGACCGCGTGGCGATCATGCTGCCCAACATCCCCGAATTTGTGTACACTTTTTACGGTTTGCAGAAACTCGGCGCTGTTGCGGTGCCTTTCAACACCATGTACAAGGGCCGCGAGATAACCCATATCCTCAACGACAGCGGGGCAAGGGCCATTGTGGCCCTTACCGGGTTTGCCAATCTTATCAATGAAATCAAAACCGATGTGCCCGGCCTTGAGCATATCATCCTCACCGGGCAGCGCACGCTGCTCTTTGCCCAGGAGGGCGCAACGGTTTTTGTGCAGATGGTGTTTGACGCAGGCAGGTTTGCATCATCCGATGCTGTGTTCAAAGCAACCGGAGCGGTTCTTGTCTCCGCGTTGAAGCGCCTCGGGGTTGATGACGCCTGGTACAAGCATCAGGGCAGCATACGCTGTGACGGTAAAAAGATAGCCTCAATCCTGCTCAGCACGTTTGAGAATCTCTTCATCGTCAACGCGCTCGTGTGTATCGACCGCCTTGAAATCGATACTTTTTTCAAGGCGGTCGGAGTCCCGCCCGAGGTGAAGGACAAGGTGCTCGAGCCCATGACATCCGTGCGCGAGCAGACCGGCAGTCCAGTAACTATTGCAGTATTCCGCGATGCGTTTATGGATGCATTCCAGCAGCAGCTCGATGCCGACATTGTTTCCGGCAGCCTGAGCATAATCGAGCGTTTCGCATACAGGCAGGCCCGCAGGCGCCCGGGCGAAAAAATTCCAAAGACGTAGCCGGCATACAGTATGCGCCGGGTTAACGGCACGGCATACGCTGCACCTCTAACGTGAAGGAGACCCCTATGCAGAACCTTAAACGGGATCAGATGATCCACCTGCTGGAAACCGTCCGTGAGGGTTTTCTGGCCATGTGTGACGGCGGGCAGCCGTACTGCCTGCCGTTCGGGTTTGTGTTCGTTGACGGCAGTATCTACATCTCGATGTTTCCCAGGGGCCGCAAATGGCGCTGCCTGCAGAAAGATCCCCGGGTCTGTTTTTCGGTCTTCACCTGGAACGACGAGGGCAACCGGTGGTCGTCGGTCGTGGTTGAAGGCGAAATGGTCGAGGTGTCTGACCTTGAGCTGATCAGGCCTGTGGTGCAGGCCAACATGCTCAAGATGGGCTTTAATCCGGAGGGCGGATATCTTGAGAGAAGAATGAGCTTTTATGAGCAGGCGCTTGCAAAGCCCGACGGGCTGCGCATCATGCAGATTCGCGTCGCGCACATGGGCGGCAAAACAATGGCCGCTGTTGCCGGAACCTGAAACGCAGAGCGCGTAAACGAAAAAGGGAGCAGGTAATGTACGGATGGACGGGAATACTGCTGAAAGTTGATCTCTCAAGCGGGCAGATTCGCCGCGAACAGACAAGCGAAACAATACGCCGGAATTTTCTGGGCGGCCGCGGTGTCAATTCGAAACTGCTCTACGATCATACCGGGCCGCACACCGGAGCCCTTGAGCCGGACAATGTCGTTATCTTCGGAACCGGCCCGCTGGCGGGTACGCTGGCCCCCTCATGCCCGCGCTGCACGGTGACGGCTAAATCGCCGCTGACCGGCATTCTCGGGGACGCGAACTTCGGCGGCTTTTTTGCGCCGGTCATGAAAAAAGCAGGGTTTGATCATATCGTGATTACAGGCCGTGCGGCCGCGCCTGTGTACCTGCACGTAACCGCCGGGGCAATCGAGATTCGCGACGCCGCGCACCTGTGGGGCCTGACCATCCCTGAGGCTGAAACACGGCTCAAGTCCGACCTTGCTGATCCGCATGCGCAAATTGCACTGATCGGCCCGGCCGGCGAGAACATGGTCTATACGGCCTGCGTGTCGCATCGCTACAACGTGGCCGGCCGAACGGGCATGGGCGCGGTCATGGGCTCCAAAAATCTGAAGGCCGTGTGCGTATCGGGGCGCGGCAAAATCGCCGTAGCGCACCCGCAAGATTTCGAGCGTGAGCGCAAAAACTGGCTGCACAAAACCCGTGAAAACCCCTTTACCAAGTATTTCGGCACGTTCGGCTCAGCCGGGCCGCTTGACAAAGAGGCCGAATCCGGCCTGCTGGCGGTCAAAAATTTTTCACAGGCCGGGGGGTTCAAAGGCGTTGAAATGGTCAGCGCCGGACATTTAAAAAAGTTTTTCACGCGCTCGCACGCCTGCCATGCCTGCCCGGTGCACTGTATCCAGAGTTTTGAGGTAACCGAGGGAGAGTACGCGGGCACGCGCGGGACTAAAATGCCGGAAGGCTGCAACTCCTCCTGCGGCCCCAGTTGTGGCAACGCCGATCCGGGATCACTTTTCAAGCTCAACAACATGGCCAATGCTTACGGACTTGATATTCTTGACTTCGGTCTGCTGATGGCAACCGCCATGGACTGGTATGAAAACGGCATCATTACCGACGCCCATACCGGCGGCATTCCGCTCACCTGGGGCAATCACCAGTCAATGGCAGCGATGCTTGAAAATATCGCCTTTCGCAGGGGTTTTGGCAATGTTCTGGCTGACGGCGCGGTCAAGGCGGCCGAGCAGCTCGGTCCCGGCGCGCGTGAACTGGTCAGCTCCTGCAAGGGTATAATATTCGGCGGAGTCGATCCGCGCGTTATCCGCGGCAGCGCCCTGTGCTACGCCACCGGAACGCGCGGCGGCGATCACCTGCGGGGCGGCATTCTGATCGAGCTTCCCGGCCCCGGCGGCCGGCCCGCGCTGCCGCCCGAGGAAGCGCTTGAAAAATACGGTACACTTGATGTACTCGATCCGGCTTCCTACAACAAATCATCGGCCGCCGTGTACAATCAGGATATGTACACGATTGCCGACTGCCTGGAGGTCTGCAAGTTCATCACCTCCCATAACAGCTTCGGCGTCAGCATGGATGACATGGCCGCCATGCTGTCCGCGGTCACGGGCCTGCGCCTCACGCATGAGGACATGCTCCGCACGGCCCAGCGGGTGTTCACGCTTGAGCGTGCCTACATCATACGCGAAGGCATTACCCGCGCTGATGACATGCTGCAGGGCAAATGGGTGCAAGACGCTGTCAAGGGCGGGCCCTATGACGGACGCGCGATAGAGCCCGACAAATGGCAGGGTATGCTTACGGAGTATTATTGCGCGCGCGGCTGGGATGCCGTAACGGGCATACCGACCCGTGCAACCCTTGAGATGCTGAGTCTGGCGGATATTGCCGACGATCTGCGCCGGCGCGGTTTCGCTCTGGCCTGAGGCGTTCAGGCCTTTCATCCATGCGCACCGTGCCATGAGCGGATCACTGCATGCCCCCGGCAGAAAAAATTACATCCGGCTGCGGATTTCATCAAGGCGGTTTTTGCAGTGTTCATCCATGCTGTGGACTTTCTGCAGCTTTGCACAGCCGTAGTCCGGGCAGAATGCGCAGCTCTCCAGGTCCTTTTCCATAGCGCATGATCTGATTTCACACATGCCGCAATAGGGGCCGTACACGCCGGATGCGAGACAGCCCGAGCAGTTTATGCTCTCGGGAGTAATCTCAATCTGAAACATTTCCGACCATTCGCGGGCTGTTTTTGTGCGCAGCCCGTCATCATCATCCCGCGCGGCGATAAACGCGGGGCACGCCGAGCACTCCAGTCCACAGTATCCGCTTATGATATTCATGCTTCCTCCTTATAGTAATCAGATGCAGCGATTCGTTAGCAGGATACCAGATCAGCACTGTTGATGATCGCATCCTGATGCTGTGGTGCGAAAATATGCTGCGGCAGGCCTGATCGCCATCAGCAGAGCCGCGGCGGCAATCAGCCAGATGTAGCGCTTCGTAAAGTCCGCGAAGTAGGCCCCTGCAATCATGCCGCACAGAATGCAGCTCCATTTCAGCAGGGCAATGTCGAACCACGACCAGACTTTTGTCCTGAAAAGTTTCATCGGCACCTCCTTGTCAGCGGCTATGCCTGTATGTATGAAGATTTTATCAAGCAGCTGTTAATAATGGCAAAGGTTATTACACCCTGATTTTCACCACGATTTTCCGGCAGGTTCCCTCGCCGCCGAGCGGAGCGTGAGCATCATCGGGAAAGAAAACCGCGCAGGTGCTGCCGGTGATGCTGACCCACTCAAGCGCGGGATCGGCAAAAAAAGCGACGTCCTTCTCCCCGTCATAGGCTTCGGCAACAGTTACACACTGCGCCAGCGGACAATATCCGATCAGGTCGGTTCCTGTCAGGCAGTACTGAACGTCAATATAGCGGCGGTGCGCTTCGAGGCGCGCACCACTGCGGCCTTTACCCTCACACATGCTCACCAGAGCAAACACTGTATCTCCGTCGATTGTATGGCGGCCTTCCTCAAGGCTGTTCAGGTCCGGACGCGTGAGGAAACGGCCTGCCTGCGCAAGGCCGCGGTGAAGCTGTTCAAATTGGTGAAGGCGGTCAACAGGTGAAAGGAGCATATATCATCCCGAAGCAAAGACGCCTGACAGGAGGCTACAGCGCCTTAATCAGCGACTCCTCGTCGCAGTCGGGGAACTTGACGCAGTTAATGCAGTCGCGCCATACCTTATGGGGCAAAATGGCCTTGTCGACCGGATCAAAGCCGAGTTTTTCAAAAAATGCCGGCACATAGGTCAGGACAAACAGCCGCGTGATGCCGAGTGCGGCGGCCTCGGTCTGGCAGGCCTCGACCAGCGCGCGGCCGATGCCCCTGCCTTTGGCTTCGGCTGTAACGGCAAGGGAGCGGATCTCGGCAAACTCCTCCCAGCAGATGTGCAGGCCGCAGATTCCCAGCATCCTGCCGCTTGCCTCATCGACCGCGACGTAAAAATCACGGATCTGGTCATAGAGATCGCTCAGCGACCGGCCCAGCAGAACTCCCTGGTCGGCATAATCGCGCAGCAGTGTATAGATATGTTTAACATCCAGGATTGTCGCTTTTCTGATAGTGTATGTCTGCGCCATGATGTGTCTGTTTCCGTCCGTGTTCATTGTTATGCGCCCGGCTCTTGTCCGGCCTGGGCGAGCATATCGCGGGCATGCGCTATGCTGGTCTTTGTAATGTCTTTGCCGCCCAGCATGCGCGCTATTTCCTGCAGGCGTTCCTGCCGGTCAAGGCAGGACACCTGCGTCAGGGTGCGGCCCTCGCGCGCCGCCTTGCTGACGCTGAAATGGTGATTGCCGAAACAGGCGATCTGGGGCAGATGCGTAATGCACAGCACCTGATGATCGCGCGCTATTTCCTGTAATTTCAGGCCGACCGCGTGGGCAATCGCCCCGCCGATACCGGCATCGACTTCATCAAAAAGCAGGGTGGGCACGCGGTAGTTGCGTGCCAGTATTTTTTTCAGCGCCAGCACGATGCGCGATAATTCACCGCCGGAGGCTATTTTTGAAAGCGGCTTGGGAGCTTCGCCCTGATTCGTCACGATTGAGAATTCTATCTGATCGCACCCGCTGCGGTTCAGGCCTTCGGCACAGTCTTCAGGAGCGCCGCCGGCCGTACGGTCGGCAGAGGTTATGCCGCAGATAAAGACAGCTTTCTGCATGCCGATTGATTTGAGTTCGGAGGCCACTTTTTTCTGCAGGGTCTCGGCTGCGGCGCGCCTGCGCTTTGAAATTTCTGCGGCCTTTTTCCATAGCTCATCACACTGGTGCACGAGGCCGGCCTGCAGTTCTTCAATGCGCGCGCTTCCTCCGGATATGTCTGCAAGCGCCCCGGAGCATTCGGCCATGCGCTGCAGCACGCTCTCAATCGTGCCGCCGTATTTGCGCTTGAGCCGCTGCAGGAGCTCAAGACGGTTTTCAACCTCTTCCAGCCGCTGCGGGTCAACCACGATGCGCTCGGCATAGGCTCGCAGCGCAAAGGCGGCGTCTTCCATGACGGCTGCAGCCTGTTGCAGCTGATCGCAGGAACCCTGCAGCTGCGGGTCGATTGCAGCGGCCTGGGCAATATCGCGCGCCATGCGCTGCACAGCCCCGAGGCAGGACTGCTCGTCTTCATAGAGCTGCTGGTAGGCTCCCCAGGTGCGCTCTTGCAGGCCGCGGGCATTCTGCAGCACAGAGCGCTCCTGTTCCAGGGCCTGATCTTCGCCCGGCTGGACGCGGGCCTGCTCGATTTCCGTATACTGGAACTGCAGCAGTTCCTGCTGCTCGCGCGAGCGTGCCTCTCCGGCCTGCAGGTCGCGCAGCTCGCGGGCAGCCTGCTGAAAAGCCTCGTAGGCCTGTTCGTAGCCGGCCAGCAGGCCCTGATTGCCGCCGAAGGCGTCCAGAATGACCCCGTGGTTTTCAACCTGCAGCAGCACCTGCTGCGAATACTGGCCGGAGATGTCAAGCAGGCGGCTGCCGATGAGCGCAAGCTGCTGCAGCGTGGCCGCGCTGTCGCCGATATAGATTTTATTGCGGCCCGAGCGCGAAATAACGCGGCGCAGGATCAGGCTGTCCCCGGAGACGGAGAGCCCGCAGCCGGCCGCATCTTCGGCAAGATCGCCGTTTCCGGCACTGTCAAAAACCGCCTCGACCGTTGCTTCGTCCGCGCCGGTGCGTATCATATCGGCGCTTGCCCGGCCGCCGAGCAGAAGGCCGAGCGCGCCGACCAGAATGGACTTGCCCGCGCCGGTTTCCCCCGACAGGATTGTGAGTCCCTGCTCAAAGCTGACGTCAAGCGTCTGGATAATGGCGAAGTTGCGGATGCGCAGTTCCTGCAGCATGGTTCCTGTATTCCTTGACGGCCTCGTAGAAAGTGATAGTCGCTGTCATTGCGAGGAGTCCCGCCCCAGCGGGACGACGCGGCAATCTCGTCTTTTCAAATACTTCGAAACTGGGAGATTGCTTCGCTTCGCTCGCAATGACCTTTCCGGGGACTTTTCAGGAGATCATTATTTTTTGAACGATAGACAAACTCAGCGCTCACCCCAGCGGAATTTTTCCCGCAGCACTTCAAAGTAATTCCTGAAAGGCGAAGTAATAAGCTGCAGGGCGGCAGCGCTTTTGCGCACCTCGACCGCGTCGCCGGCGTGCAGGCGCTCGCCCACCTGGCCGTCCATGGTCAGGTGCACATCCTCTTCCGGGGTTTTTAAAACCAGCGTGATCACGCTGTCGTCCTTGAGGATGATCGGGCGCTGCGAAAGGGTGTGCGGGCAGATCGGCGCAAGCGAGATCAGATCGAGATCAGGGTAGATGACCGGGCCGCCGGCCGAGAGAAAATAGCCGGTTGAGCCCGTCGGCGTGCACACGATCAGGCCGTCGCTTTTATACGTCGTCAGATAGCTGCCGTTCACCAGTGTCTCGATGTCGATGATACGCGCCAGGGCGCTCTTGTTGATGACGACATCGTTGAGAACCCGGAAAATCTTTTTTTCACCGCCTGCGCGCATAAGGCGCACGTCGAGCATCATGCGCCGCTCGACTTGATAGTCGCCGGCGATGACGCGGCCCAGCATGGCCTGCAGTTCCTGTACCCGGGTTTCCGTCAGAAAACCCAGGCCGCCCAGATTGACCGCCAGAATCGGCACGGATTCAGCGCCTTCTTCGCGGGCAACGCTCAGCAGGGTGCCGTCTCCGCCGAACACCAGCAGCAGATCAGCGCCGGCGATCACCTCTGCGCGCGGGCACAGGCGCACCCCGGCGCCGGACGGCGCGACGGTTTCTTCAGCCAGCAGGGTTTTGCCTTCGCGCTGCAGGAGCGGAACGATGGCTGCAACCTGCTCCAGCGCCTGCGGCCGGTTCTGCTTGACTATAAGGCCGATGGTCTGCATGCTGTCGGCTCCATATATACGCCCCTTCCGGGGCAGCCCTGCTGTAACATATACACGTGAATGCCGGTTGTATCTTTAACACGCCTCTACTATGACCGCAAGCCAATATTAGCGCTCGCGCAAAAACCCGGGGAACCGGGCGTGTGTGCTCACCATGATGCACCGTTCCCTGCGCATCCGGTCTCGCCTGCCGCGGCATCTGTCCCCTCCGCTTTTTGTTCAGTTTTTTGTTTCCTGGCACTATAGCAGCACAATTCAACTTATTCAACAACGTCCCCCTCCCCCCCGTACATTCAATTGCATTGCGGTTATCGATGTATAGGTTGCCGGGAATGCCGGAATCGGCAACCGAATAAAACAGGTTGCAATTTGACACAAAAAAGACTATATTTTTGTGTCAGGTGAGATATGAAAAATAAATCAAAAACTGTAGATAGTCAGATACTTAGCAGGCTTTACGGTCATGGCAGGGGTTGGGTCTTTACTCCAAACCATTTCAAGGATCTCGGCAGCCGCGATGCCATTGCTTCGGCCTTGAAGCGCCACAAGCAGTCCGGGCTGATTCGCCAGTTAGCCCGCGGTCTCTATGACTATCCCAAGACCGACCCCGAGCTTGGCCTTTTGCAGCCCGCTACAGATGCGATCGCTCAGGCTTTGGCAGGCCGTGACGCAGCCCGTCTGCAGCCGACAGGGGCCTACGCCGCTAATCTGCTCGGGCTCTCCACCCAGGTGCCGATGAAGGCCACCTTTCTGACGGACAGTCTCGCCCGCACCGTGCACATCGGCAAACGGCAGATCATCCTGAAGCGGACAACACCACGCAACATGGCAACTGCCGGCAGGCTCAGCGGCCTGGTCATCCAGGCGTTGCGGCATGTGGGGCAGCAGCGTGTCGATAAACAGGTCATCACACAACTGGAACGGGTGCTCGATGAGCAGGCCAGGTCGCAATTGATGAAAGATATTCGTTATGCTCCTGCCTGGATTGCCGACATCATCCGCGACCTGGCAGTCCGGGGGAAATCGGAGTGAAAACGTTTATTGAAATGACGCAGGAGCGTCGCAATCTGGTCTGCACCCAGACTGGCGCACGATTGAATCTGGCCGAAGTGGCCGTGGAAAAGGTCCGCGGATTTCAGGATGCCTTCAACCAGAGGCACGTGTAAGCCCTGAAATCCGCCGGGAAGATGATCAGGTCTGGCATCGCTGCTAAAGGGTTTTGAAACATAGAGCCCTAAAGAACAAAGTTTGTCATTCCGAAGAAGCGCAGCGACTGAGGAATCTCGGGTTTTTGCCTTTGACTTTTAAACCCCATCGTTTCGCAGATTTTTTCGCACCCTTTCTTTCGCGGCAAAGAAAGGGTGCCCCCAAGAAAGCCGCCCCGTGCACCTTGGCCCCGACCTCCGGTCGGGACTGCCCTCGCGAAACGCACGCACGCGGGGTCGGCACTGTACGGGCGACCGGCCGGTCGCCCCAACGAGGGCAGGCACAGGGGCCTGCCCCTACGCTGCGCTGCAATGGGGTTAAAACCAAAACCTGAAAAGCAAACGTAGTGGCCGCGCTGCATGGCAACAATTTATTTGATTCTTCTCCGAACTCCAAACTCCACGCTCCTAACTGCAGCGCCCTGCGCGCATGTCATCCATAAAAAAATCAGCGTGTCAGGGAAGATAATAGAACAGATTGCGTCTAAATAATTGCCGGGATGCCCGCAACCGGATAGACATGCATTTACATCAAATTTGATGTTGCAAAACCATGGATTTCACGATAGAATTTTATGAGACTGCCGGCGGCGTATGTCCGGTGAGAGATTTCCTGAACGGGCTCAGCGCCAGCGATCCTGGCGACTTTGCTTCAGTCATGGCAGGGCTGGCGAAACTGCGCAACCGGCAGTATCATCGCGAGCCCCTGTCAAAATCGATCGGCGGCGGTCTTTTCGAACTGCGGCATGTTGGAAAGTTAAACACCCGCATACTTTGGTTTTTCGTTAAGGGCCGCAGGATCATCGCCGTGCATGCCATACGCAATAAAGCACGCTCCATTGCGCTGCGCGACCGGCAGACCGCGCTTGAGCGCATGCAGGACTGGCTTACAAGGATATAATCATGAAAAAGACCAATTTCGAAACCTATCTTGACGAACAGTTGCAAGACCCGGCATTCGCTGAACGTTTTGAACACGCCGGCCAGGCCTGGGACGTTGCCATCCAGATCGCAGCCCTGCGCACACAGGCCGGCCTTTCGCAAAAGGAACTTGCGCGGGTACTTGGAACATCCCAGCAGCAGGTCAGCAGACTTGAGTCACCCTGCTACGAAGGCCACTCCCTCAGCATGCTGCGCCGCGTTGCTCATGCCTTGCATTCACGGGTTCGCATCGTGTTCGAGCCGATGGAACATACGCGGCACGTTGCGGAGGAATCATCTCCCTATCGTGCCCGCCGCCGCACCCCAAAACCTTCCCGCTCATGTGATTCTTGATGGCGCCGTAAAAAGTCAAAAAATGGTTGTTTTGTCATTTCGACCGCAGGGAGAAATCCTGGATTTTTAAGTAGCTACAAGACCTCTCACGGAGCCTGTCCTGAGCGCAGCCGAAGGGTTCGAGGTGACAATTTGGGACTTTTTACGACTTCATCATTCTTGATGGCGTCGTAAAAAGACAAAAAAATGCTCATTTCAGTCATTCCGGCGCAGGCCGGAATCCAGGAAATTCAGATACTTACAAACGCACTGGACACCGGTCTTCACCGGTGTGACGACTTTTTAAGAACTTATCAACTTTTGAACTTTGAACCTGTTTTCCCTCCGCGTCTCAGCGCCTCTGCGGGAGAAAAGAATTTAAAAGCAGGGCCGTGTCTCGCGCAGAGAAGCAGAGGCGCAGGTGAAGAAAATATGTCATGCCGGACTACGATCCGGCATCCATTCTTTTACTCCCAACTCCGAACTCTTAACTCCGAACTGCAGCGGCCTGCCGCTGCGCCCTCCGAACTCCGCACTCCGAACTGAACGCAGCCAGGGCTGCATTACTGTTGATTTGCCCGGCTGGTTCTGCTACCATCAAGCCATCTTTTGTTTCATTGTGCTAAAAAACGTTAACCATTCAAACGCGGGGGGAACCACTGATCGGCATGTGTTCTGATGCTCGTGCACGACCACACCAGCGCAGTTTTCCAAGCTCCATGCAGCACACACGGAGGGGCCAGCCAGCCCGGTAAAATTTTTTGAGAATAATAATGTTTTCAACGGAAGTTTTCTAAAAATCGATATGGTGTCACCGGAAAACACCCCAATGATGTAACCGCGAAACACGTGAAAGGCGTTAAAAAGACAAGCATTTTCGTGGCGTCACGAAAATGCTTCTGGAGTGTAATTCCATCGCATGCGATGGTTTTAGAAGGGCAGGAAGATGAAAGCGACCATCAATGCCAAGGGCACGGAAATTACCGTTTTATCCAAAGGCGACGAAAACGATTTTATCTCTCTGACTGATATTGCCCGTTACAAAAATCCCGACGAGCCTAAGGATGTTGTAAAGAATTGGATGCGCAGCCGGAGTACCATCGAGTTCCTCGGCCTGTGGGAGAAGTTGAATAACCCTGATTTTAAAGGGGTCGAATTCGACTCCTTTATCCATGAGGCGGGCTCAAATGCCTTTACCCTGTCACCCCAGAAATGGATTTCAACCACAAATGCCGTGGGGCTGCTCTCGAAGTCGGGGCGATATGGCGGTACTTCCATCCTGGGAAGTGCGGCAATTAAACAGCTGACGGGAAGTAAATGAACCGCAATGATGTAACCGCGAAAAACGCGAAGGGCGCGAAAGAAAAGCTGCTTTTCCCGGATGAATGCTACGCCATTCAGGGAGCTGTGTTTGATGTGTATAGGGAGATGGGTTGTGGGTTCCTGGAAGCGGTTTATCAGGAGTGTCTATCGCAGGAAAAGGGCCAGGCGTTTCAGGACGTTGGACTCGCTTTTTCCGACCTTGAGCGTTTCCCGTTTGTTAAAACTACATTTGACACCCTGGGCCGGTTTTAATATCTTTCAAAATATTTTTTCATAAGAACATCAACACCACAACAATTTCATCCCAGCGGAGGGCCTCATGGAGGATTCAAAAGACATCGTTCCGGTTGAGATCATCGAGGATAAAATCTATCTCATACGCGGGCAGAAGATTATGCTCGACCGCGATCTTGCACGCCTCTATGGCGTTGAAACGAGAACTCTCAATCAGGCTGTCAGCCGGAATATCGAAAGATTTCCGGCAGATTTTATGCTCGCGTTAAGCCGCGACGAAATCCGGAACATATCACAAATTGTGATATGTTCAAAAATCAAGCACGCAAAAAATGTGTATGCTTTCACCGAGCAGGGTGTTGCCATGCTCTCCGGTGTCTTAAACAGCTCCCGTGCCGTTCAGGTTAATATCGCCATCATGCGGGCATTTGTGCGCCTGCGGCAGATGCTGGCCACGAATGCCGAGCTTGCCCGCAAGCTGGAGGTTCTCGAACAGAAATACGACAGTCAATTTCGGGTCGTATTCGACGCCATCCGTGCGCTCATGGCCGAACCTGAAACGCCCAGGCGTCCCATCGGGTTCACGGCCAAAGAACAATGCGCAGCCTATCACGCACAGCAGACAAAGACGCGATAGTTGCGGACATTTTTCGCACCGTTCTTCCGCGGCAAAGTGGTGCAGGCAAATCTAACAGTTTTTTTGTTCGTACTTTTCTTTTGCGGACAAAGAAAAGTACCAAAAGAAAGGCCGCCCTGCGACTTGTCCCGACTGAAGTCGGGATGCCCTCACAAAAGGCATGTTCACGGCGGCGGCACGAACTCGCACATTCGAGCGCTCAGACAGCGTGCCGCACGGCACCCGTGCCCATACCTTTTGTTCGGCTGCGCCGCAACGGGTTTTTAAAACATAGAACCCTCAAGAACAAAGATTGTCATTCCGAAGAAGCGCAGCGACTGAGGAATCTCGGTTTTTGCCTTTGACTTTCAACCCCATCGTTTCGCTGCGTAGGGGCGCCTCGTGAAGCGCCCTCAAGCATGAGTGCGGGGCTGGGTCGTTATGCATGTCGTAGGGTGCAGGCCCCTGTGCCTGCCCAGGTAGGGGCGAAAAAATTTTCGCCCGTACAGCCCCCCCGCGAGCATGTGCCCGGCGAGGGGACCCCGACCTTGGGCGGGGTGCGAAACGCAGGGGCGCCCTTTCTTTGGTTCGTTTCTTTGGAGCGAGCAAAGAAATGAACAAGGCACGAATTTGAAAATATTTTTTCGTACCCTTTCTTTCGAGGCAAAGAAAGGGTACCCCCAAGAAAGCCGCCCCGGCGGATCGCGTCCTTCGGATTACCTCGCCGGGCACATTCTCAAGGGGTCGTTATGAACTCGCACATACGGGCGCTCAGACAGCATAACGACCGTATCCTTGATAATGCACACGGCTCGGCTGCGCTCCGATGGGGATTTAAAACCAAGAGCTATAAGCTTGTCATTTCGAAGAAGCGTAGCGACTGAGAAATCTTAGGGCTTTGATCTTATCCTGTCATGCCGCACTTGATGCGGGATCCATTTTTTATGTTTTGATTCTATGTTCTAAAAACCCCGTTGCAGCGATGCCGAGCGAAGCGTTCGCACGTGGATTTCGGTCGACACGCATGTCCGTAGGGGCGGTCCCCCCGTGGCCGCCCGTATAGTTCTTTCTTGGGGGTACACCTTCTTTGGGCGGCAAAGAAGGGGTGCAAAAAAGCTTTGGACCTTGGACCAGGGACTTTGGACCATAGACCGCTTTTTTTGGACCTTGGACCGGTTCATCGGACCTTGGACCGAAAGCTACGCCCCCTGCATTACTTCGTGCATTACTTCGTTGACTAACTATTTAAACTTAGATAGGATTGCGTAAGCTTTCGAACAAATGTGCTAAAAAACGTTAACCATTCAAACGCGGGGGGGATATACATGGCTTAGCGAAATAATGCCTGACATTACCGCCTACATCCACGCATTCTCCACCCTCAACGTCAACCGGGCGAATGGCCGCATCAGCCCGGCAAAGTCCGGATCGTGTTAGAGTAGGAACCACGAATGAACACAGATGCACACCAATTAAATGCGTTGATTGCCAGGGGAGAGGGGCTTAACCTCGAGTTTAAGACCTGCCGCGATCAGTTGAGCCGTGATGTGTTTGAGACGGTGTGTGCGTTTCTCAACAGGCATGGAGGAATTATCCTGCTTGGTGTTCAGGATGATGGATCGATTCAGGGAATTGGCCCTGATGTGGTGGAGCAGATACGCAAAGATTTCGTTACGGCCATCAATAATCCCCAGAAGTTGAGTCCGCCGACATATCTTTCCATTGTTGATGTCGAAGTGGACAGCCGGAGGGTGTTGCACATCTATGTGCCCGAAAGTTCTCAGGTGCACCGCTGCAATGGGCGTATCTACGACCGCAATGAAGACAGCGACCTGGATATAACCGACCACACAGCCCAGGTTGCGCAACTCTATCAGCGCAAACAGGCAACCTATAGTGAAAACAAGGTGTTCTCGCATGTGGGGCTTGATGATCTTGATCGTGAGTTGATTGCCAGATGCCGCAAGACAGCCACCCTGCGGTGGGAAGATCATCCCTGGAAGAACATGGACGATCTTGAACTGCTTAAAAGCGCACAGCTGTATCAAACCGATGCCGAAACCGGTAAAAGCGGTCTTACACTCGCCGGTATTCTTTTGCTCGGGAAACAATCTCCCTTGCTGCAGGCCGTGCCGCATCATCGCACTGACCTGATTTTGCGCAAAGTGAATCTTGACCGCTACGATGATCGCGATTTTGTGGATGTCAACCTGGTAGAAAGCTATGAGCGGATTATGGCTTTTGTGCATAAGCATTTGCCGGACCCGTTTTATCTGGAAGGCACCACCAGCATCAGCATCCGAGACGCTATTTTTCGGGAGGTGGCATCAAACATCCTGATTCACCGCGAATATACCAACGCCTTTCCAGCCAAACTGATCATCGAGTACGGTCAGGTTCGAACCGAAAACAGCAATCGGCCGCATGGTTTTGGACGCCTTGACCCCGAGAGCTTTACCCCTTTTCCGAAAAACCCGGTTATTGCTCGCTTTTTCCGCCAGATTGGCCGGGCAGATGAACTCGGTTCCGGTATGCGCAAGATGATGAAGTACAGCCGGGCGTATGGCGGGGCGGATCCCGAATTGATCGAGGGCGATATTTTTAGAATGATTATCACTGTGCCCGAGTTTGGAGCAAAGAAAGATTCGTCAGTAGAACCCGGACAAGTCACCGGACAAGTCACCGGACAAGTCACCGGACAAGTCACCGGACAAGTCGATCCTTGGGTGCTTGACGTGCTTCGAGCGTGTGAGAAACCTTTAAAAAGTTCGGATATTCAAAAAATAGTCGGCATCAAGCATCGGGAAACTTTCCAGCGCAACTATCTCGATCAATTGCTGAAGGGAGGTTTGCTTATCAGAACCATTCCCGACAGCCCCCAAAGCCGTATGCAGAGATACGTCATTACCGAAAAGGGCAAACAAATTATTGCTTCCACCAGGGGAGAAAATATCAAGGGACAAAAATAATGGCACGCACAAACAAGCCATCCACTTCAAGAGCTTTGTTCCGCGACCAATCGGGTCAGCAGAGTTTTCTTGATACTGCGTATGAGGATGAGATCAGGCAGACCCAACAGCAAAAAGTCTCTTGCCTGGGCATGACCTTTGACAACGACGAGGAGCGGCGTAAGCATTTCCTCAGCCTCCTGCGTGACAAACTTAAGGACCCCGAGTTCCGCAAGATTGAGGGATTCCCCATTGGCTCGGACGAGGACATCCTGGCGCTGTCGGACCCGCCATACTATACCGCCAGCGCGACCGCAAGCCCAATGTTAGCAGCCTTCTAACGGTATGCTTTCAGCGAACCTGAAGATACCTGCCTGCGTGTGCTCACCTGACAGGCGTAACAAAATCAGTTTTTTTCGAGCGCATGGCTTTTTTATGTTTATGACCGTAGTTGATATTTTCCCTTGAGATAAGAGGGCGGCACGCAGGGCGATTCCCTGCCAGTGGTGAGCATGGGGTTGGGAGTTCGGAGCAGGAACAGTTTGGAGTTCGGAGTTGTGAGTTCGGAGCAGTGTAATTGGATTCTTTTCCGACCACCGAACTTCAGACTCTGAACTGCAGCGCCTCGCGCTGCCAGCATTGAGCAGATGACTTCCATCCTGGGAAGTGCGGCAAGTAAATGAACCGCTAAAAACGCGAAGGGCGCTAAAGAAAAGCTGCTTTTCCCGGATGAATGCTACGCCATTCAGGGAGCTTTGTTTGATGTGTATCGGGTCATACCCAAAAGCGGACATCGTCCGCATAGCCAGCAGTCATTTTCGCGATTTTCGCGCCTTTCGCGGTTAATCAAAACTCCGAACTGAATACAGCCGGAGGCTGCATTCCTTTGTTGACTAAGTTTCGCTCTTCCGCTACCATCAAACCATCTTTTGTTACATTGTGCTAAAAAGCGTTAATCATTCAAACGCGGGGGGAATTACTGATAGACACGTGTACTGATGCCTAAAATCAAAACCCACATCCACACATTCTGCACGCTCTACGTCGCATATCAGAAGGGGCACGTCAGCCAACAGAATTCTCCGTACATCATAATCATTCATACGGATGTTTTTTTTAATATTGCTATGGTGTCCACGGAATCCAGCCCCCCGAAATTTTGAAAGTGTGTCAAATATGAGTAATTTACCCAAACAGATTCTTAACTACTTTGCCACTTTTACCGAAACCCGGTTTAATTTCCGTCGTCTCATTAATTATAAATGGACGAACAATGAACTAACTCTTGATCTTTCACTATTCCCGCTATTTCAGACCTTGCTGCTTAATAAAATTAAAACGGGCGACCTCTCACCGATAACAATAAAACAAAATGAATATAGCATTTTGATCAGCAAAGAAGTTTTCCGGGTTGAAATTGAAGCCCTTTTGCAGAACAAATTCAATGCATCCTATCTGGATCAATGCCTGAGCGATGAAGACACCCTTATTGCCCAAAACAAAGCTTTCATCGCCGGCCCAAATGGCGAAATCGTCCCGGCCCAAGACGATGTTGCAGGACGTGATTTGCTGGCACGGCAAAGAGCGCTGACGCTGAAAGAGGGTGTTCGTACGTATAACCTTGCTTTGCGTCGTGCGTTTGAAAACACGCTGAACAATATTCAGGATAAAGTTATTCAGCAAAAGAAAGAAGAGTTTCATATTGAATATACGCCGTCATCCATTTTCGGCGTGGCCAATTACGTCAATCAGAAGTTTGAACAGATCAAAGCCATCAGCAATAATTTCACGGATAGTGAAAATTACATCAGAGCGCTGTCCGAATATTTTACAAAGTCAATCGATGATATTGTTATCTATGACCTCTATTACAATCTTCAAAAATACGCCGATTTTACCAAGCTGGGCACGTTGTATTTGTTCTTCCATATGCTGGAGAATAGCGGCGAAGCTTTCCCTTTATATTTTGTAGAAGTTGAATATCGGACATCCAGCTCGGAAGTCACTCTTTCTTTTCCCCATAATTTGATGCTTTTAAACACACCGGCTGTTAATTATTTTAAATATAACAGTGTCTTGACCGTCCCGCGGGCATCTTCTATTGCCGCGCTGAATGCTCATCTTGGCACGATGGAAAGATTTATTCAGACGCACTATGGTTTCCAAACGCCGTTCATCACGGAACCGTTTTTTAACCGCATAACGCATGCGGATAATAAATTCCCCGCGATCAAAAATCGGATCGGCCTGCAAACCATCACCAACGAAGACAAAAAGCTGCTGGACTACTCCGAACTCATGACCAAAATGGAAATGAACGAAGAAAGCAAGTTTTCTGATTTTATTGATCAGTATGTTCGGGGGACCGTTCCCAATCACCAGGAAGAAGTCGATAGAAAGTATCTTGAAAAATTTTCCATCAAGAGCCCGCAACGTTATATTTCTAACAATCCACTTCCGCTGAATAATTCGCAAAAGCGAATATTGCTGGCACTTGCCCATGAAAAGAATCACATCATCGTTGTTGACGGTCCGCCGGGCACGGGCAAATCGCATACCATCGCCGCGCTCACCTATTGGGCTAATGAAAATAAAAAATCGGTCGTCATTACATCGCATAAACAAGAGGCGCTTGATGTCATCGACCGCATGCTGACGGATAAATATAAATCCCTGCATCCGCAGGCTAAACCTTCCGTTGTCCGCATGGACAAGGGAACAGGCTCAGCGAACAATCTTCAAAACACCCTGCAAAATTCCGTGGTCGGCGCGGCAAACGAAAGGGCGCTTGAATACAATAAGGTTGCTACCGAAAACGATGAAAAGAAACAGAGCGCAAACTTGATCCGCAAGATTGAAGAAAGGTTACAACAGGCCGGCTGTTATGAAGAAACCCTTCAAAAGACCGTCCAGTTTGATTATATCGATCAGGTGCTGGCAAAAGACGCCAATCTGGCCGCTATTATTTCCTGCATAAAAAGGCCGGAAGATGAAATTGATTTTGCCGCAATTAATGATTTTATGTCATCAGGCGTTTTGCAGAAGCTTCGCAGCGCCAGTCTTGAGGAATATGCCTACCTGTTAGATCAGAAGACGAAGATGCCGGATTTTCTGGCTGCCTGTGAAGCGCTCAACCGGATTCCCGAAGCCGACCAGCAGATGGAAACGGTGCTTGATGAAATTCCATCAAATTTTTACCAACTGCTTGCCAGTCTTCAGGCGCATTTCAAGGATGATGTAAAACTATCCGCGATTACCCCAAAACACACGACTGCCGGCCTGCTTAAAAAATTATTTGGCAAAGCGCCTAAAGAAGAAGACCTTAAAAAAATGCTTTCCGAGCTTTCCAGCTTGCAGTTTGCCAATGTCGTCCAGGAAATTGCCTGCATTCTGAATATAGAAAAAGCAAACATCACCATTCGTGATCTGGCGGCGGGTGTAGAGAAAATCCGCCTTGCCCTGTCCCTGCGCAAACACCAGTCTTTGATCGCGGCCTATCGTGCGCTGCCCGGCAATGCGATTAAAAGCATCAGCGATATTTATGAAACCTTCAGAAAATTAGACGGATTTAAGGAATTATTAACCCTTGACCTGTACCGGGCTATGAGGTCTTTGTTTAAGAACTATGGCCCCCTGTTGAATCATTTCGGTATTACGGAAAAAAGCCTGGAAGTTCTGGCTAAGCTCAGTGGGCATGAAGAACAAATCAAAAGCGCGTGGCAATGGATACAACTGCATTATTTTCTTTCCGGTCATGCCCGCGCGTCAGTTCTTCATATGACGGATATCCAAAATTATTACCGGCTCAAACAAAAAGAAATTGAAAATCTCAACGACCATCGCTTGAAGAGCCTCAATAATCATCTGGGGGAAATGGCCAGAATCAAAGTGTCCTATGAAGGCGGCAAGCGCTTTACCTCAGAGGAGGCCAACGTTCTTCTTGAAGGCGTGTCCTGCATCATTGCCGAACCCGGCACGATTTCCCGGCATTTTCCGATGGAAGAAGGCCTGATCGATGTGCTGATTATTGATGAGGCCTCGCAGGTGTCCATTGCCGATTCTATTTCGCTCATTTTGCGCGCCAAACAGGTGGTGATTTTCGGCGATGAGTACCAATACGGCGCTGTAAGTGCAACCAATGTTAATGCCCGGTATTCAGCAAGCTATTTCAGCAAAATCATTAACGCCTTTGCCGATGACTACAATACCACCGTGACGGCGGCTGCCGAAAAGGAACTGGTTGATGAAGTTTCCAGGGAAATTTCGGCAGACGATCAGGTGAGCGATACCCTGCTCAAGCCTCAAGACGGCACCGTGCTGTGGCTCAAAACATTTAACATCCGCACCTCAACCCTGACTTTTGCCAAAGCCATTGCCAACTATACAACGTCGCTCAAAGAACACTTCCGCAGCTTCCCGGAAATCATCAGCTATTCCAATGATCATTTTTACAAAGAAGCGCAGATGGAACTGACCGTCAACCGCATCCGCACCAGGCCGATCAGCGAAGTCCTGCAGTTTATTCCTGTCGAGACGCAGGGCAGGGCCGGACCTAACACCAATCTGGATGAAATCGAAGCGATTGCCAATGATATAACAAAACGCCTTGATAGCGGCTTCAAGGGCACCATCGGCATTATCACGTCATTTAAAGAGCAGCAGACCCGCATGGAGCAGTCTTTTAATGAACGCTTTAACATGGCGCTACTCAGGCGCGATCATAAGCTGGCAATCTGGTTTGTCGGTGATGTGCAGGGTGAAGAGCGCGACATTGTTTATTATTCATTTGTGGAAGATAAAAAGCTGCAAAATGCCAATTTAGCCAGCATCTATCCTGTTCTGGGCGGCACAGCAGACAGCATCCGCAGCCTCAAAATGCAAAGGTTAAACGTCGGTTTCAGCCGCGCCAAAGACACCATGATTTTTGTGATGAGCCAGGCGGTTGAACAGTTCAGCAACACGCGCCTGGGCGATGCGCTCAAACACTATGCCCGCACATTAGAACAAAACAAAAAGAACGATTTCTTCATTGAAAACGAGGCGGTTTTTGAATCGCCCATGGAAAAGAAAATATATGCCCTGCTTTTGGAAACCCCCTTTGTGCAGGCGCGCCGCGAGCATATCAAGATCATCCCACAGTTTAACATCGGCCAATACATTGCTGCCGAATATAACACCTGCATCCCGAAATACCGCGCCGATTTTCTTTTGACCTATGCCATGGGCGGCAAGGAAGAGACACTTATTTTAGAATATGATGGATTAGAGTTTCATTTTAATAATCCGCATGAGGTCGATAGTCTCAATTTTTCTCAAAGCTATCTGGACTATGATACAGCGCGCCAGTTGGAGCTGGAAAGCTACGGTTACCGATTCCTGCGGATCAACAAATTTAATTTACGCCCGCAAACCCAGGGACAGACTGAAACGGATGTATTGAACAATTTGCTGGAAAAAAGTTTTATTGCATAATAGTGCTGCTTGTTATTCCCTGAATATTGCACGGTGACCTAAAAAACAGATAGAAAACCATCGGGAAGCACTGTATTAATGGGGTTGCGAAACCGTCAATCACCAATACAGGAGGCT
>VGSH01000039.1 GCA_016875025.1 Deltaproteobacteria bacterium | reverse complement strand
TATCCGGTTCTTGTTCATCGGCTCGCAGCTTCGCTCCACGCTTCCTCCCCACGCTCGGTCGCCCTCACGCAGTTGCGCTTCACTTCGTTCGCTGTGATCAACTTACGGCGGGACTTACACCCGCAAGAGTGCGCCCATGCTGGGCGCACCATAAAAAAACACCCGGGGTTAATCCCGGGTGTCTGCTTTGTGGCGCGCCATACATGATTCGAACATGTGACCTTCGGATTCGTAGTCCGACACTCTATCCAGCTGAGCTAATGGCGCACTAAAAAAATTTGCTGCAAAGACAAAAACTTATATACTTATTCCGCGTAAAGGTCAATAAAAATTTAAGGAGCATGCCGGGCCGGTGCTTACTGGCCCGAAACTATTTGCGGCAATCTGCCATGTAACAGCAGAAAAAGGCGCACACAGAAAAAACATGACATTCACGGCTGTATACACTATATATTTTTCAGTAATGCCAAAAATAATGTAAACAGTATCTGATGTTTTTTTAAAAAAGCCCTAAAATGTCCTGCATGAACACTGCCGAACCCCGTTCCCGTCTGCGGTCATTCCATGTGTTTCTGTGTGCCTCGCTGCTGGTGCACGCCGGAGTGCTGATGCTGCCCCTGAAGCCGCCCATCACCACCGCGGCCGGTGAGCCTTTCAACAGGCTGTTCGCGGTTGAACTGCTGATGCCCGAAGATGCCCGGGAGGAAAACGCCACTGCGCAGAAAAGCGCTGCCCCCCCTGCGCTGCCGGATCCTGCGCCTGCCCCGCAGGCAAAAAAGCCCCCTGCCGCAAAGCCGGCTGCTTCTGAAAAAAAAGCGCCGGTGCGCGAAGCTACTGTCTCGCTAGACAGGCTGAGCGACGCTGATGCGCAGTACCGCTTCTACCTCGGGCATCTGCGCTCAAAAATCAGTGCCGAATGGCAGTATCCGCCTGAGGCAAGCAACCGGGGATTGAGCGGTACGGTCTCGGTGCGGTTTTCAATCGCGCCCAGCGGCCGCCTGACAGACGTGAGCGTTACGAACAGCTCTGCCCACAGCCTGCTAGACGATGAAGCCCTGCGCACGATCAGGGCAGCGGCACCTTTTCACCCCTTCCCGCAGGAATTTACGATCGAAAAGCTTAATGTGTCGGCATCGTTTGAATACGAGTTCAGCGGCCGCTGATGGTTTGCGCGCGGCGCTGGGCAGCCATCCACGCAAACACGGCACAGTACAAACATGCGGCCACGACAAACAGGCTGGCGGGCACGCCGACAAGATGCATGATGATGGCCGGTACAAAAGGCCCGGCAATGCTGCCCAGGCCGTAGCAGAAGGTTGTCAGGGCATTGCCGCGCGCCAGCTCGGCAGGCTCGGTACATTGCGCCAGCAGCCCGACCCCGAGAGGGTAGAGCGCGCCGACCGAAGCGCCCCCCAGAACCAGCACCGGCATCAGCCACATGCTCTTCGGCATGATCAGTACCACGGAAAAACTGATGATCCCCAGCGCGTAGGTCACCATCACCATGCTGCGCAGCCCGATCCGGTCGCCAAGCGTGCTGAGCGCGGGCGTGAGAGCACCGTGGCCGAACATGAAGCCGAACAGCAGCAACCCGACCCGGGTGGGATCAAAGCCGGTGCGGAGCGCATACACAGGTATCAACGCAATCAGGGCACCTTCCATGAAACCTGCCATAACCATGGCAACCAGCGAAATGCGCAGCTTTTTGACAAACGCAAAGTCAAAGCGCAACTCAGGCGGATGCTCCTGAACAAAGGGAACTGATTTGAACACAAGGGCGGCAACAGCGCCGCACAGCAGCCCGGCCACGGTAAACGGCACCCACATGCCGAAACTGAGCATCCACAATCCGGCCGGGCCGGCCATGAGCGCAACCGAGAAAGCAAGGCCGTACAGGCCCAGATTCCTGCCCCTGTTTTTATCAGTGCTCAGCCGGTTGATCAGCGTTTCGCAGGAGGTGAAGATCGCACCGAAGCCGATACCCATGAAAAAACGGATGAAAAACCACAGTGGCAGCGACAGTGCTGTTCCGAGCAGCAGCATGCAGACGGCGGTCAGGGCCAGACCGGAGGCAAGCGTAAAACGCACGCCGCGCAGCTCAATGCTGCGGCCAACGAGCGGAGCGCCCAGCGCAAGTCCGATAAACATGACGGTTGCCATAAGCCCGATGACCGGGGTGGCAACATGCTGCTGCTCGAGCACGACAGAGGTTACGGGCAGCACGATGCCGAAACCGAATCCAGCGGCGAAGATGGCGATCAGTGTGGTAACAAACGGGCTTACGTTCAGCACAGTATTTCCGGCATGATGGTGCTTGAAGTGTGGTTTCAGAAAGTTACCGGCTTTAGTCTGTGCGGCCGGCTATTCTTCTTCGGTGCGGGGATCAGGTTGAGCCGGTTCTCCGGCAACGCGGTAGCCTTCTTCGAGCCACTGGCCGAGATCAATCATCCGGCAGCGCTCCGAACAGAAAGGCCGGTACGGATTGCTCGCATCGTAGCGTTTGATCGTGCGGCAGACCGGACATCGAACCATTTGTATGATACGGTTGTGTGCGGTCGTCTCAGTCATAGCGGTTTGCAATGCGCAGGCAGCCTTGGGCCTGCCGGTAGTGTTCCGGCTGTGTTTGTGACACTATACACTATTCGATTATATTGCTCAACCCGGCCTGCGCTGTTATCAGAGTCAGAGCATTTTCATGAATTTCATAGCCGAGGGGCCGCCAACCGTTCGCCCTGAGCCTGTCGAAAGGGGCGAACGGATTATATGTCGCACGAGGGACCCGTTCATGGTTCGACAAGCTCACTACGAACGGGTTTGCTTTTTGCAAGGCTACAAGAAAAAGGAAAATGCTCTAAAAGAAAAAAAATCCACCGGCACAGGTGTTTCTTAATATCCGGCCGATCCACCTGCACTGCGAAAATACTTCAATTTTTTTCTTTTTGCATGTGATGTTTTATAGTATAGTTCGTCGCTGTTTACAGGGCCATCACCTACGCAGACATAACTATGAACTCTGAATATATTTCACCGATTGAACAGCTTATCGATGCGGTAATAAGCTGCCGCTACAGCAGCGCCCCTGTTGCGCCCGTTCTGCAGAGCATGGCCGAAGAGGTGCTCAGCTTTGACTGTGCTGGAAAACGGGTTGTGCTGCTGGGCGGAGGCACAGGCCTTTCAACTGTTGTAGGCGGCAACTCACAGCTTGCGCAATGGCCCGAGAACCCGAATACCGGCCTGAAACAGCTCTTTCCCCTGCTGGATGTTATCGTCTGCACCACTGATGACGGCCGCTCAACCGGCAAGCTTCTCAAGCAGCTGCCCATGATCGGGATCGGTGATATCCGCAAGCTGTGTCTGTCAATGATCGTTCCCGGCCGGCTGCAGGAAACCTACCGCATTGACAGACATGCGCGGCGCGATCTCATCGGCCTGATACACGCTTTATTCAACCACCGCTTTGCAGAGGATACCTGGGATGCTCCCCAAATTGCCGATCCTTTGCTGGCCGCGCCTGAGCCGCTGCGCAGGGTGTGCCCCGAGCCCCTGCGCAAGCTGCTCCATGAGCTGGGAGACTTCCTTGCGCACAGCAGCACCCTGCCGCGCATCGCTCCCGGCGGACACTGCCTCGGCAACCTGCTGCTGACCGCATCCATCTTCATAGCCGCTGACGCCTGCTGCGAGCGTCCGCCGTCAATCACGGCCCTCCGCCGGGGTATCGACCGCATTGCGCACGCGATCGGCGCTCCTCCGGGCAGCCTGCATCCGGCAACCGCTGCGCCCGGGCAGCTTGTATTTCGTTATGCCAACGGGGTTGAAGTGCACGGCCAGAGCAAAACCTCAACCGCGCAACGCGGATTTCCGATAGAGCGCGTGTGTATTGAATTTTATAAAAAACCCTCGATCAATGCCGGAGCTATCCGCGCGCTGCGCACAGCCGACCTGATCATCCTTGCGCCCGGCAGCCTGTACACGAGCAGCATTCCGGTGCTGCTTGTGCCGGCCATTGCCGACGCGATCAGGGAAAACCGCCATGCCCTGAAAATTCTCGCGGCGAACTTCTGGGTTGAAGAAGGTGAGACCGATATTACGCACAGCGATAAACGCCGCGGATTTCGCGTATCCGAGCTGCTGGATGCCTATGAGCGCAATATCACGGGAGGCCGCAGCGGACTGTTTCACTGCGTGCTGAGCGCCAATCTCGATCACATCCCCGGAACCATTCTGCGCAATTATGCCTTCGAGGGAAAACGTCCGCTCTACCTTGACCGTCCCCGGGTGGAAGACATGGGCATTATTCCGGTTGAGGCCGGCATTTCATCAATCGAGCATCTGAAGTTGTCCGGCTTCATTCACCATGACCCGCAGAAATTCAGCCTGGCAGTGCGAACACTGCTGTATGCCCACAGCCAGGCTCCCGTCAACTTGCCGCGCCCGAGCGCCCACAGTTCCGAACCGGTCTTTAAGCCGGCGGTCCTGCGCGGCAGGCACCTGCTGTGCGAATACTGGTCGGCCGTCAATGCCGCGCTTGCGTCATGCGTGTTTGAGCCTGCATACCTGCGCGATACCCTGCTCGAGCTCGTGTGGAAAAACCGCGACATCCGCCCTGAGCATGTGGCCTGTATTTCCGGCCTGCGCGTTATCGATGCGCGCAACTGGGACCGCAGCACCGCCTGGGATAATGTGCTGGGGTATTTCGATCCGCAGGACAGCTGCTGTAAAATTCACAGCCAGCTGCTGGCCGACCCCGGACGGCTGAACAGCAACCTGCTGATTGTACTGGGCGAATCGATCCTGGGCCGCTATATTCAGGATCGAAAGTTGATTGAGCCCGACGATGAGTGCTGGGGATCGCGCTGCTTTGAAATCACGCTGCTCGAACCGTCCCGGCGTACCTGTTTGCTGAGCCCGCAGGACCTGCACGACTACCTGATCCTGGCGCGCATGGTCGCCCATCCGCATACGCCCGGAATGTATAAAATCACTCTCAACGATGATGATGGATTTATACCTCCCGGCCTGCTGTTCGGCCTCATGTATGCCTGGTACCTTGACAATACCTATGCGCCGGTCATGGAAAATGAAATGTCGGTCCTGCATCTGCCCGAGAAAACACTGATTCCCCATCAGGTACAGGAATACAGGCGTAAAAAAGCACTGGTTGATTTTTTCCGGACCAGGGTTTTTAAAAACGGCACATGCGGGTCGGCATGAACCCCGTTGTGCCAAGCGGATTACCGGATATCCGCAAACATTTTTGACACAGGAGTGACGAACATGGGAAAGCTCTTTGGAACCGATGGAATCAGGGGTGAGGCCAACCGCCACCCGATGGACGCACACATGGCATTTGCCGTAGGCCAGGCCCTGACCTATCTGCTGAAACAGAAAAAACATGCCCCCCGTGTTATTATCGGAAAGGATACCCGCATATCGGGCTACATGCTGGAAAGCTCGCTTGAATCCGGCATTACCTCCATGGGCGGCGTACCCTATCTGGTGGGCGTACTGCCGACCCCGGGCATTGCCTTTATAACCGAAAGTATGCGCGCCGATGCGGGCATTGTCATCTCAGCTTCGCACAATCCGTTCCAGGATAACGGCATCAAAATTTTCTCCGGCAGCGGCTTTAAGCTGTCCGACGCGCAGGAGGAAGAAATCGAAGGGCTGATTCTGGGCGGAAAACTGCCGCTGATGGTGCCGCCCCCGGCCGAGATGGGTTACGCATACCGGCTGAGCGATGTGCACGGCCGCTACATTGTTTTTTTAAAAAACACCTTCCCGCGTACGATATCAATGGAAGGACTGAAAATAGCCATGGACACGGCCAACGGCGCAGCCTACATGGTCGCCCCGGAAGCCTTCAGTGAACTGGGCGCCGAGCTCACGGTTATTCACAACAAGCCTACCGGGCTGAACATCAATGACGCCTGCGGTTCCCAGCACACCCGTGACCTGAAAAAAACCGTTGTTGAGACCGGCGCTGATATCGGACTGGCGTTCGACGGTGATGCCGACCGCCTGATCGCCATTGATGAAAAAGGCAATGAAATAACCGGCGACCAGATCATGATCATCTGCGCCAAAATGCTCAAAGACGAAGGCATGCTCAAAAACGATCTGGTGGTCAGCACCATCATGAGCAATCTCGGCCTCACGCTGGCCTGCAAAAAATACGGTTTTAAAAACCATGCCTCCAAGGTCGGCGACCGCTACGTTCTCGAAGACATGCAGCGCCTCGGTGCATGCATCGGCGGCGAGGAATCAGGCCATATGATTTTTCTCAATCACCACACGACCGGCGACGGCATTCTGACCGCCATGCAGCTCATCAGCGCCATGCTGAAAAGCGGCAAGCCGCTGTCCGAGCTTGCCGCCCTGATGCACGTGCTGCCCCAGAAACTGATCAATGTCGACGTGCAGCGCAAGCCCGACATCACAACCGTTCCGCAGATCGTGGAGGCCATCAAACAGGTGGAAGCTGATCTCAAAGATGAGGGACGGGTGCTGATCCGCTATTCGGGTACGCAGAACATGTGCCGCGTCATGGTTGAGGGACCCACGAAAGAGGCAACCGATAAACACTGCGCGCAGCTGGCTGAAATCGTCAAAACAGCCCTGAGCTGAGCCAACAGAACCATAACCGCAAGATAAAAACGGGAGTACACGCAATGCCGTTCACTATTTACATTACCAGGGATTTCGACCAGATGAGCTCGGTTGCCGCCGGTATTGTCGAGGCCGATATTGCCGCCCGCCGGAAACAGGGTTCCGATTACGTGCTCGGGCTGGCAACCGGCAACACGCCCACGGGACTCTACAAGCATCTTGCCAAGGCTTTCAACGCCGGCCGCATCGATGCCGGCCGGGTGCGTTCGTTCAACCTCGATGAATATGTCGGATTGCCGGGTGAAAACGCCCAGCAGCGCGCCCTGCACCGCGAATCTTACAGCTTTTTTATGATCTCGGAGCTGTTCGGCCTGCTTCAGCAGGGCTTCATCGAGACAAACGTTCCCTGGGGAACGCTGATCGATCAGCGCGAGCTTGTCCGGGCGCTGGCAGACTGCCGAGACCAGTACGAACTGCAGGGGACCGACAAAGGCAAGGCGATTGTGATCAGGGACAGCGCCAACGGCGTTCTGTGTATGATCAAACGCGATATCCTTGATGCCTACGAGCAAAAAATACAGTCCTGCGGCGGCATCGACCTGCATATCATCGGCGTGGGCGGCCGCGGGCATGTGGCCTTTCATGAAAGCGGCATTCCGTTTGACGGCAACCGCATGCTGCTGGTGCAGCTTGACGACAACACGGTCGCTAACGCGGTAGAGGACGGGCATTTCGAGTCACGCGACCACAGCCCCCTGTACGCGATTTCAATGGGCGCCGAACTGGTGTACCGTGCGCGCACGGTGGTGCTTCTTGCCAACGGCAAACGCAAAACCGGCCCTGTAGCCGAATCGATCCTGGGCCCGGTCTCAAGCGATGTTCCGATCAGCTACGGCCAGCGCTATGCTGCTGACGGCGGTGCCATGGTGTATGTGCTTGACCAAGACGCTGCCGCAGAAGTTCTCGCGCAGAAGCAGGCGGTAACAGCCCGGGGATATGAAATCATCGACCTGCGCGGCAGGCCGTATGAAAAAATCGAAATGCTCGCCTTTACCCGCAACCCGGCAACCGGGCATATGTGGTAAAACAGACAGGGTGCGCCCGCAGCTGCTAAAGTGCAGCCGCTGCGGGCGGCATTTTTCTCCTGCCACGAACTCCACGGGCATTCACCCGCCACCGAACACCTAACGGACAATACCCAGACGTACACAGACCGACACAAGCCGCTGCGCCATGCGAGCTGAAAGGTCCTGATTATTTTTTTTTGTCAGCAGGAAGGAGGGCCCGGGCGGTTTCAAACAAATCTACCGGACGGCCGGAAAGCAGTGTGCTGATGACATTGGAGGCAAGCGGGATCGCATATGTTTCAAAATAGTGCTGCAGGAGCTCTTCGCTCAAAACACCGCGTGTGGACTCATCCGGCACGGGAACCCGGCTACAGCAGTCAAACAGCGCTGCCTCAACGTCCGGATCATCCGCCCGGAGATCGGCGTCAACCGGTACGGTGACTCCTGTCATATCAAGCGTGATGCCATAGCCCTTGGGCAGAATCGTGCAGTAAGTGCGAAGCACCGGCGCCGGCATCAGGTTCAGGGCCGTTGCACAGCAGGGAGCGATTCCTGCCATCCATATCCTGGTAATACCGCACTGCTTGCACAGCGGGATGCACACGGCCGCCCGGTAAAAAAGGCAGGCCGCGCACATAAGCGCACTGCAGATATTCTGCCGGGTCTGGACTGCAGCATACATACACAAGGCAGCACGAAACGACGGCGCGCCCAGAACGACCGGTGGAAGCATGTGCACGTGCAGAAACCGATCAAGCTTTTTTTTAAGCTCCCGGAGGCTGTCGTCACAGGCGCTCAATCGCACGCGTTCCACCCCGGTATAGATCACGGCGGGCAGCACCGCATCCGGGTAGGTGTGCGCAGCGCACATGCGTTCAAACGCGGCATGGTCGCTGAGTATGGCAATGTCGCACAGCGCAATACCGGGAATCCCTGCCATCTGTTCACGCAGGCCGGGGCTCACTGCATAGTCGGGAAAAGCCGACATCATGTCGGGCTTTTCCGCCAGCAGGCGCACAATGTCCTTGCGGCTGAAATAGTTCATGACGGGTGCTGCCAGTCCTCGGGAAACAGGCTCACATCTTGGATATGCGATGCGCCGGTGAGCGCCATGATCAGCCGGTCAACGCCGAGAGCATTGCCGGCGCACGCGCGCAGACCGGCATCAACCGCCTGCAGAAAATGCTCATCAGGTGCATAGGCCGGCCTGCCCAGGCGCGTTCGGCTGCGGGCGGCCTGTTCAAATCGAACGCGATGCTCTTCCGGATCAGTCAGCTCAGTGTAGGCATTGCAGATTTCCAGGCCGTTTATAAAAAGCTCAAAACGTTCGCAAATTCTTTTATTTACAGAAGATACCTGAGAAAGGGCTGCAAGCGCAGACGGAAAATCATACACAATCACAGCAGGCAGTGTTTGCAAATAGGGCTCAACCGTGACTGCCCAGTCACGAAAATAGCGATCCTCATTCCATCTCTCAGACGGATGCCAGCCAACGGCCTGTTCATAGAGCTGATCAAGGCTCATGCGCGGTAAGGGAAATTCAAGCCCGGCCGGAAGCAGCCTGCATGAGCTCGTCACATGCTCAAGCAGGTCCCCGGTTTCCTGCATCATTTCCCGGTACCCGATGCCTGCATGGTACCACTCAAGCATCAAAAATTCGCATGTGTGATGCGCGCCCTGCTCCTCGGCCCTGAAGGCCGGCGTTATCTGAAAGATTCGCTCAGCGCCACGGCACATAAGACGCTTCATGTGCAGTTCAGGCGATGTTGCCAGAAAGAGCCCGTTGCCTGCCGGAACTGCTTCAACATGCCGGTCAAGCCCGGGGCAGCGAACCATGACCGGAGTGGTTACCTCACGGTAGCCGTTATGGCGGAAAAAAGCCCTGATCGCGGTAAGGACCCGGTCCCGAACCTCAATCAGGGCAAGCACTCGACTGTCATCTGTCAGGCGAACAGGTGCAGCCGGTCTCATTTTTTAACGCGCTCGACATATTCGCCGGTGCGGGTGTCGACCACAATCGCCTCGCCGCTGGTGATAAACAGCGGCACATTGACGCTGTAGCCTGTTGAAAGCTTCGCCGGTTTTGTCGCGCCAGAAACAGTGTCGCCGCGCACCGCGGGTTCGGTGTCGACTATCTCGAGCTCGACAAAATTCGGCAGCGTAATAGCGATCGGCATGCCGTTATAAAAGTCGACTTCAACATTCATGTTTTCAGTCATGAAATTGAGGGCTTCACCGACCTGATCGGCGTTTAACTCGACCTGTTCATAGGTGTTGTTATCCATAAAGGTATATGCCCCGCCCTGCTCGTAGAGGAACACCATATTACATTCGTCGATGCGGGCCTGCTCACCGATCTTTTCACCGGATTTATAGGTTCTGTCCATGGTTGAACCGGTTACAAGATTTTTCAGTCGTGTACGCGTAAATGCCTGGCCCTTGCCCGGCTTCACGAATTGACAATCGACCACGATCCAGGGATCGCCATCAATAATGATTTTAAGGTTTTTACGAAGCGCTGATGTGTCAAGCATACTTTTCTCCTTGAACTCTAATGACACGGAAGTGAAAAATTGAAGCAGTATAACAAATGCGCGCCTGCCGTACAATATAAATTACCAACTGCCGCTCACAAAACACCGGCAAGCGCGCGAAGGCCGGTAACGGCCTGCAGGCACACCAGCAGCAGAGCAGCGATATTGCTGCAGCGGTGCAGCGCTGCAATCGACCTGGGGCGGTCTTTCTTCAGCAGCACAAATCCGCTCACAGCACCGCACAGCAGCGTAGCCATACAAGCGTACGCCGACAGAGCGTGCATGTCAAACGACAGCGCCATGCCGCCGGCAGCCGCCATCCGTGCAGAGAGTACGCCTACACCAGCGCCGACAAGCATGAGGGCATAGAACAGCACGCCGAAGTTGATATGCAGCGGAAGGAAAAAACACCTGCGGGTCAGACCGGTAACGAGATTGAATACACCGAACAGGCAGGCCGCTGCCTGCCCGAGCGGATGAATCAGGAGCAGTTCTTTGATCATGGCGATAGTCTCACAGCTTGTCAGGGGTGCCGGCGCGTGGGCGCGAGATGCACCGGCCGGAACAGGTAACTTTTTTCTCTGCCCTTTTTTAAAAGAAAGCAAACACGTTCGTGGTGAGCCCGCTTCTCCGTTCGTGGTGAACTCGCTTCTCCGTTCGTGGTGAGCCTGTCGAACCATGAACGGGTTTAATCTGCTTCCCCCCGTTCTACCCTTCGACAGGCTCAGGGTGAACGGGGAATAAACAAAGTCAGCTTGACAAGCTCAGGGCAGGCTCCGTGTGCAATCCTGCAGCACGTGTCATTTCGACCGAAGGGAGAAATCCTGGGGTTAAGATTTCTCAGTCGCTAACGCTTCTTCGAAATGACAGGGGTGTGGTGCTATCCTGTTTGCTTGTTTGTATGCCGTGTTGGCACAATGCCTTATACAAAGGTCATTCCGAACCCTTCGAGAAGCTCAGGGTGAACGGACGGTGCTATAGCGCAGGTTATATAAAATGCTCAAAGCTGCACCGTTGTACATCAAGCAAAGTGCTGTTGTCAAAAGATAAAAAAACCCCGGCATATGCAGTAATAATCTTCGAATATGTCCGCAGCAGCATGTCTTGTTTTGACTCGCGGGCAGAATAGTGATATACAGAGTTACCGTACCTCGCTGCGTTGCCGCAGGAGCTGCAGCGCAGCGACGTATAAGCATGCCGTTGTAGCCCCCGTAGCTCAGCAGGATAGAGCGACGCCCTCCTAAGGCGTAGGTCGCACGTTCGAATCGTGTCGGGGGCATACGCACACATGCACGCGGTCAGACTCACGCAGCCGAACATGTGCGCTGGAACGGATGCACTCCTGCCGAGCGGGCCTCAAGCACCTGCTCCGCCCGAAGCCACTGATACCCTGCATTCCCAGCGCGCATGCCCAGTCAGAAAAAAGCACGGAAATTTACCTATTAATACCTTGTTATGCACAATCGATTGTGCTATGTTGTAATTAATTTCCTATATATTGTGCTGCTATCATTTTTTTGCTTTACTTTTTAAACTTTTTTGATACTATGCTGTGCATACACTGCAAAAGCAATACGGAAATTTAAATAAAATTAAAGTTATTTCAGTATCTTGAAATTTGTGACTACATTATTTACTTGAGGTCGATTATGCAGGTAAAAGAGCTCGAAATCAGCGGCTTTAAGTCGTTTGTCGATCCGGTCCGCCTTTCATTCCAGTCGGGCATCACCGCACTCGTAGGGCCAAACGGCTGCGGTAAAAGCAATGTGATTGATGCGCTGCGCTGGATAATGGGAGAACACAATGCCCGCAACCTTCGCGGCACGAAAATGGAAGACCTTATTTTCAACGGCAGTGAAACACGCAAGGCAACCGGTATGGCCGAGGTAAGCCTGATTTTGCGCAATACCGGCGGCAATGGCAACGGCAATGGTAATGGAAACGGAAACGGTTCATCGCTTGGCACTGCCTCAGAGATCCAGATTACACGCCGCCTGTACCGCTCCGGCGACAGCGAATATTTTATCAATAAAGTTCCCTGCCGCCTGAAGGATATCGTCGAGCTGTTTCTCGATTCCGGCATCGGCAGCAAATCATATTCGATCATGGAGCAGGGCAAGGTCGACTACATCCTGAGCCTCAAGCCCAATGACCGCCGCATACTGATCGAGGAGGCCGCCGGCATCGCCAAGTACCGGGCGCGTAAAAAAGAAGCTGTTTCAAAAATGCAGTCCACCAAAACCAACCTGGCACGACTCAAGGATATCCTGCATGAGCTCCAGATCCAGATGAAGGGTCTTGACCTGCAGGTCAAGCGCCTGAAACGCTACCGTGTTATCAAGGACGAAATTAAGACCATAGACCTGAATTTGTGCGCGCACCGGCTTGCAGACCTCATGCAGGAGCGCTGCCAGCTTGAAGCCGCCCTGCAGGACAGCCGCGACCGCGAAGTGCACATCAGCGCCGAAAAAAACACACTCGAGGCCGGCATCGAACAGCAGCGCCTGCAGATGACCGAGCAGCAAAAAACACTCACCCGGCTGCAGCAGGAATTCTTTGAGCTGAAAAACTCAATTCAGCAGGCTGAAAGCGCTGCCGGGTACAATGAGCGCGAACTTGCAGGAACCCGCGAGCAGCGCGACAAGAACACATCGGCTCGCGCTGAGCTGGCAGACCAGATTGAAAACCTGCACCGCGAAATCGCCGGCCGGACCAGCGATGCCAGCGCCGTTAAAATGAGCATCGACGAGCTTGAAAACAGCTGCCGCGTATCGTCGGAGAGTCTGAGCACATCGAAAAGCACCCTTCGCGAGCTGCAGATGCGCATCGAGCAGGAAAATTCCGCCCTCATTAAATTAAACTATGATGTAACCGAGGTCAAAAACGCCCTGCTTCTCAACACGCGCCTGCGCGAAGAAATCGAGGTCCGGCAGGAAAAGCTGCACCGTGAACAGCAGGGGTGCCGTGAGCGTGTGCAGGAGTTAACCCTGACAAAGGAACAGCAGGCCGGAACGCTCAACGAACTCGCCGCGCAGCGCGAACAGATCGAACAGCATATGGAACGCCTGCGCACGGACATCGAAGCCTTCACAGCCGACCTGCAGGCCAGAACCGACGCGGTCAACGCCGTTCGGGAGCAGATCAGCACCCTGCGTGCCCGTTTGCAGTCGCTGAACGAACTGCAGGAAAACCTCGAAGGTTTCAATGACGGCGTGCGCTCCATCATGACCGGAGAGGATCAAACGGCGCATCCTGTACCGGGGATCCGGGGACTGATCGCCGGGATGATCGAGACGACCGCACGATATGAGCTGGCGGTAGAAGCCGCGCTGGACCGGCGCCTGCAGGCCATCATCATCGAAACGCCGGACATGGCCGTGCAGGCCATCGAGCACCTTAAAAACGCCAAAAGCGGCCGGGTTGCCTTCATTCCGCTCGGTCTCAGCCGGCATTCCGGTTCCGTCGATCTGCCCGATGCCGTGCGCCTGCTGGATGTACTCACGGTCAAGACCGAATACGCCGACATGGTCAGCGCAATTCTGGGCAGCGTCTATATTGTCGACGACCTGCCTGCGGCACTGCGCCTGCGCGCAGCGCAAATCCCGGAGGCCACCCTGGTGACCCTGCAGGGTGAAACCGTCGACTCACTCGGCATTATTACCGGCGGCAGTGTTGCCAGCAGCGGTTCCGGAATCCTTAAGCGCAACCGCGAGCTGCGCGAATTCGCCCTTGTGCTTGAAAAACTCGAAGACCGGCACGCACAGCTTGCCGCCGAGCGCGACCGCTCCGACGAGATCCTGACCGGAGCGCGTGAAAGCCTTGAAGCGCTTGTACAGCACAGGCAGGAACTCGACATCGCGCTGGTTCAGCAGCAGTCGCTGTTTGATCAATCGGAGCGCGACCTGCTCCAGCAAAACGAAAAAAGCGCCCTTCTCGATTTTGAAATCCGGCAGGCAGCCGCGCAGCTTGAGCAGCAGCACAATGAACACCAGCTGCTGCAGGCGCGCCTGGGACAGATACACCAGACATCCAGAGATAAACAGCTCGCGCTTGAGCAGCTGCAGCAGCGTGAAAAAGACCTGCGCTCCGGCGTTGAGGAGAGCGAAAACCGCACGACGGAACTGCGCATCGACCTTGCATCACTGCAGCAGAAGCACGAAAGCCTGCAGGGCAATGTCGCCTACCTGTCCGGCCAGCACAGCGCATCCGTCCAGAAACTCAACGCCCTTGAAACCGAATATCATCAACTGACTGCAAAGGAGGCCTCTCTTTCAGATGCGATTGAGCAGGGCAAAACTACCCTTGCCGGACTGCTTGAGGCCAGCCGCGAACGCGAAACAGTCATGCAGGCCCAGCACAACGACGTACAGATGCTCACTGAAGCCGTTGCGCAGGCCGAGGAAAGCCTGAAATCCGTCCGGGGCGAGCGCGATCTCATTGAGCCTGCCATACACGAGCTGCAGATGAAGCTTTCAAATGCCACGATTCATATCGACCATCTGACGCAGGATGTGCACGAACGCTACGGCTGCACGGTTCATGATCTGCCGCAGCCGCCGGACCCGGCCGCCTTCGACGCTCTGCAGTCTGCCGAGCGCCTTGACATGCTCAAGAAACGGCTTGAAAATATCGGAGAAGTCAATCTCGGCGCGGCAACCGCGTTTGACGAACTCGACAAACGCTACCGGTTCCTGCATGAACAGGAAGAGGATCTGCTCAAGGCCATCGACTCGCTGCAGAAGGTTATCGCGAAAATCAACCGCATTACAAAAGAGAAATTTCTGGAAACATTCACCACGATCAACGATCACTTCAAACGACTGTTTCCGCTGCTGTTCAACGGGGGCAAAGCCTACATGGAGCTCAGCGACGAATCCGACCTGCTTGAAACCGGCATCAACATTTTCGCCCAGCCCCCCGGCAAAAAACTGCAAAGCCTCGATCTGCTCTCAGGCGGCGAGCGCGCCCTGACTGTTATCGCGTTGATGTTCTCGATATTCCTGACAAAGCCGAGCCCCTTCTGCCTGATGGACGAGATCGACGCCCCGCTCGACGACACCAATATCGGCCGCTTTATCGATCACATGCACACCATGGCCGAGCGATCACAGTTTATTATCGTAACCCATAACAAGCTTTCCATGCAGGCGGCCGATTCCATGTATGGTGTGACCATGGAAGAGCGCGGCGTTTCCAAGATCGTATCTGTAAACTTAAACTAATCGCCCGTGATGAAGCGGCCGCCGCGTGCAGCCCGCGACATCACGGTGCATTCCTCCGGAACCCTGTCATGTCCGATGCCGGAACACCCACCACAAGCGGTTTTTTTGCGCGTTTAAAACAGGGGCTTGCCAAAACCCACCAGGCCGTCACCCGCAAAATCGAAGAAGCGACCATGGGCCGGCGCGAGATCAGCGAAGCCGTGCTTGAAAAGCTTGAAGAGGCCCTGGTGACTTCTGATCTGGGCATTACCACGGTTGAACAGCTGATGGGAAAAATCCGCTGGCAGGTCAAACGCAACGAACTCAACGACGCAGATAAAATCAAGGACAGCCTGCGCAGTGCGATCCGGGATATCCTCGTAACAACCGAGCAACCGCTCGTCATTGACCCGCTTCAAAAACCGTTCACCATACTGACCATCGGCGTCAACGGCGCCGGCAAAACAACCACTATTGCCAAGCTGGCCGAAATTTTTAAACAGCAGGGCTATTCCGTCATGCTCGCAGCGGCTGATACATTCCGCGCTGCCGCCATTGAGCAGCTCGAGATCTGGGGTGAGCGGACCGGCTGCCGGGTCATCAAACACGCGCCCGGCGCCGACCCGTCAGCGGTCGCCTTTGACGCCCTGCAGTCAGCGCGCGCTCGCTCAGCCGACGTCCTGATCATCGATACCGCCGGACGGCTGCACACCAAGGCCCCGCTCATGGAAGAGCTAAAAAAAATTGAGCGCATTATCGCCCGCGAGCATCCGGGCGCTCCGCAAGAAACCCTGCTTATCCTTGATGCCACAACCGGCCAGAATGCCATTTCACAGGCCCGGATGTTCAGCAGCGCCCTCAAGGTTACCGGCATCGCCCTGACAAAGCTTGACGGCACAGCCAAGGGCGGCGTGATCGTGGGCATTGCCGATGCCCTGCACATACCCATTCGCTATGTCGGCGTCGGTGAAAAGGTTGAAGACCTGCGGCCCTTCAACGCGCGCGACTTCGTCGACGCGCTGTTCGACGACTGAAATCTCTGCATTTTTCATTTTTGGTGAGCCTGTTTTTCCGTTCGTGGTGAGCCTGTCGAACCATGAACGGATTTATCAGCGGTCTGTTCTACCCTTCGACAAGCTTAGGGTGAACGTGTCTTTGCTCCCAAATCCGAACTCAATACTCCAAACTGTCTCCCGTTCGTAGTGAGCCTGAAGAACCATGAACGGCTGTGCCCCGACCTACCCTTCGAATGCGCTCAGGGCAGGCTCCGTGAAGAATCCTGCAGCACGGGTCATTTCGACCGAAGGGAGAAATCTTGGGGTTAAGATTTCTCAGTCTCTGGCGTTTCTTCGAAATGACTGACATGTTTGGCGGGTTACACTCTCCCTGCGGATTTGTATTCGACAGGCTCAGGGTGAACGGAATTTGTCACGCCGAACTGCAGGGCAGCCACATGGGGCTGCCCCTACGAACCCAACTCCGAACTCCAAACTCCATACCTTCAACCGTACGCAGGGCAAAAGGGTTGGTCATGAGCAACCTGGATCACAACGGAATGACAACGGGCTCACGCAGCAGCAGCCTGATGCAGGCGCCGGCCTTGGCGGCAAGCCCGGGATGGGTCGCCTCGAGCGAGACGATCTGGCGCAGATTATCAGCGGTCCTGAAAATCAGCATGGCAAGGTCGCCTTCATCAGCTCCGGTCAGCTGCTGCACTTCCTCCCATGAACGCTGCAGGCTCCACAGATACAGCGCGGCCGCGGGCCAGAACTGAAAGTTCGGCACGGAAAAACCGTACTTCTTTTTGAGCTCAACCAGCGGGCCGATCTCTTCCTTCATGCGCGAAAAAGACTGCTTGAGTTCCCGGGGGTCCCAGTTGATCTGATCGTCGAACTCAAGATCGCGGAATTTGTCATTCACAAACACAGCCAGCATGGCGCTCAGCAGCTCCGGCTTCAGCTTCTCGAGCAGGCCCTTTCTGATCAGCTCGGCGATGATAAGGGGCTGGTCGAGCCGGAGTTTGGCCGCCCAGTGTCCGTCAGTGGTCAACGAGCCGTCAGGATCGGCAAAGCCGTTCATGATCAGAAAATCACAATGCCGGCTGAATTCGATCCACAGGGCGTCGCGGGCCTCGTTAAAGGCCCGGCTGATCCAGGCCGCCTCATCAGCGAGCCTGTTGAAGGCATGCTTTTTACCCAGTGAGCACACATCGCTGTTCGGACACCGGGCGCACGGCAGCCTCTCCAGTATCTCCTGCTGGCGCAGGATATCACGGTCAATATCCTGCAAAGGAACAGACGCATCGATATCGCTGTTGTACAATCGCAGCTGGCGCGCCAGTTTTTTACGTTTATTTTTCAGCCGTCTCAGTTTCAGGAGCGCTTCCGAACCAAGTTCCGAGCGCTCCTGAACCTGCTGCGCATCCACGCACAGCAGACCGCTCAGGTGCCGGCTGAACTTCTGTATGACAATCTCATGGCGCTGTTCCAGGGCACGCAGCGGGGCCGTGTTCTGGAAGGTCGCCAGCGAGGACTTCAGCAAATCGTGAATGCCCTCGGGCGTCTGGCTGAGCATCAGGTTCAGGCACATTGAAAAATTGATGCTGATACGGCTTTTTATGGGTTCGGACGGCGCATTCATCAGCGACTCAATCAGATGCGGATTCTGAAACGGACCGTGCAGCATGACGGCAAAACCGATATTGTCCTTGCCCCGTCGCCCTGCCCTGCCGGTTGCCTGATGCAGGTCGGTTGCCGTCAAGTCGACGAATTCACGGCCGTTAAAGCGGTCGCTTTGCGCCAGCACCACGGTACGGGCCGGAAAGTTGACCCCGGCGGCAACGGTGGATGTGGAAAAAATCGCGTCAAGGCAACCGGCGTTCATCAGCTTTTCAACGACGATTTTCCAGTGGGGCAGCTGGCCGCCGTGATGGGCGCCGACGCCGTGAAGGCTCATGGCCTGCAGCTGCGGATGCTCTGACAGAAAAGGATACTCGCGGATAATCCCGTCAAGAATTGTCTGAATACGGCGGGATTTTTCCCGTGACACAAAACGGCGCCTGCAGGCATGCAGCGCGCTGTTGCAGTCACTGCGCGATTTGAGAAAAAAAATCGCCGGCAGAAGATTGAACTGCTCAAGCGCGCGCAAAATGGCTTCATACGGCAGCACTGCCTGGGATCGGCGAAAACGGCCGCGCTGGGTCTGCTGCATAACATGCTCTATTTTATGCGCGATGCCGTCAACGCCGCTGAGCGGGACCAGCTCGCCGCCCGGCAGCAGGTACAGGGGATAGAGCGGAACGGGGCGTTTATCGGAATACACCACGGCACAGTGATGGGAGCGGATCGAGATGAGCCAGTCGGCAATTTCAACGGCATTTGATACGGTGGCTGAAAGCATGAGCAGTCGCACCCGCGCGGGAAGATAAATCATGACTTCCTCCCACACAACCCCGCGGTCCTCATCCCCGAGGTAATGAGCCTCGTCAAGGATGACCAGATCGGCATTAAAGTCCTGCACACGCGCCATGGCATCATAGAGCTGGTTGCGCAGAATTTCGGTCGTGCCGACGATAATGCGTGCCCCGGTATTTTCCTTGCGGTCACCGGTCAGGACGCCGACATTGTCAGCCCCAAATTCCGCGCCGAACTCATGATATTTTGAATTGGACAGTGCCTTGAGCGGGGAGGCATACCAGCAGCGCCCGCCCCGCTCGAGCATGGCGCGCATGGCCTCCTGCGCTATCCAGGTTTTGCCGCTGCCGGTCGGCGCGCTGACCAGGACATCGGACTCGGTAATTTTCTGCAGGGCATCCACCTGAAAATCATCAGGCGTAAAAGATGCCTGGTCAGGACAGCCGATGCGAGTGAAAATTTTTTTAAGCGCGCGATCGGCTTTGGGGATAAAGGCCTGCGGTTTCTCTGTGTGGTGATGACGCTTTTTCATGCATATCCGATATTTTTCGAGAAAGTGCATTCGCGGGTTCAAGATTATTCCGTGTCAATGGAAAACAAACCTTGAACCTTGAACCTTGAACCTTGAACCTTGAACCACCATACCCAATTTCATTTCCGCAAAGCAACCGAATTTTTAAAATTACTTCACATTATCAAAATTATATGGTAATTTGACTTTTTTTTTATAATGCCGTTGTAGCGGCGCAGTGCAGACTAGTACACTAATTATTACCCTAAGGATCATGCATCATGAACTATCAGGAATTTAAAAAAACAATCGAGCTCATTCAAAAACAGGATGAGTGGCGCGAGAAAACCATCAATTTGATCGCCAGCGAAAACGTACTGAGCCGCACGGTCCGCAAATATGCCGGCACGGATTTCGCGCACCGCTATGCTGAAGGCCATCCGGGTGAGCGCTACTATCGCGGTACGACCTTTATAGACGACATTGAAAACCGCCTGAAAGCATGCATGAAGATAATTTTCAAGTGCAATCACGGTGAGGTCCGCCCGATCAGCGGCACCAATGCCAATGAAGCCGTGTTCAGCAAACTGGTCAACCGCGAGGATGTGGTCATGGCGAACTCCACGCCCGGTGGTGGCCACATCAGCCATCACCGCATCGGCGCTCTGGGTAAATTCACCAAAAATATTATCGACATTCCCATGAGCCCGGACGGCTATCACATGGATGTCGAAAAAACCATATACCTGATTAAAACCGCCAAGCCGAAAATGATCGTACTGGGTAAAAGCCTGTTCCTGTTTCCCGAGCCGATTGCCGAACTGCGCGAGGTGTGTGAAAAACAGAAAACCACCATTATCTACGACGCGGCCCACGTGCTCGGCCTGATCGCGGGCGGGCGCTTTCAGGACCCGCTGCGCGAAGGCGCTTTTCTGGTTACCGGCAGCACGCATAAAACCTTTTTCGGATCCCAGCGCGGCGTAGTGCTGAGCAATATGGACGATGATACCTGGCGCAAAATCGACCGCGGGGCATTCCCGGGCTCTTCCAGCAACCATCATCTGCACACCCTGGCGCAGCTCGCCCTTGCAACCAATGAAATGATGGAATTCGGCGCTCAGTATGCCGAAGATGTCATCAACAACGCGAAAGTCCTCGCAGCCGCACTTGACAAACAGGGCTTTGACGTCGAGGCCCGTGAGTTCGGCTACACCGAGACCCACCAGGTAGCTGTTAACGTGAGCAAACAGGGCGGCGGTGAAAAGGTGTCGCGCGTGCTTGAAACCAATGACATCATCCTTAACATGAACATGCTGCCGCACGAAGCCCTCAGCCGGCACGACCATCCGGACGGGATCCGCATCGGTGTACAGGAGATGACCCGCTTCGGCATGGGCCCGTCGGAAATGGAGTACATCGCCGTGCTCATGAAGGAATGCATTATGGACAACAAGGAAATCCGCCCCGAAGTGCACGCCTTCAGAGGAAAATACACTGACGTACAGTACAGCTTCGACGACCGCCAGTAGCACCTGCGCTCATCGACGATACCACGTGAATCGATACAACGGCGGCGCACAAACAATGTGCGCCGCCCTTTTTTACACCGGGAAAGCAGTACGCCGCGACTCCGGGACTGCCGCCCGGTGAACAGTCCATGATTATCGACGCCCACACGCACATTTTTCCGGACGAACAGGCTGCTGCGATTCTAAACAGAACCGCGCGTCTTTTCAATGTGCCGACCTTCGGCACAGCCACAGCAGCCGATCTTCTGCAGCGTATGGATACCTGCGGCATAGATCGCGCAGTGATTCATATGGTCGCCCCTCTGCCCTCTCAGGTGACAGCGACCAATACATGGCTGATTCAACTTGATCAGGAACGCTTTATAAAATTCGGCACCCTGCATCCCGGGCATGCAGGCTTCAGGGATGAAATAGCTCGGCTGCGCGATCACGGCGCTCAGGGCATCAAGTTTCAGCCCGACATTCAGCAGTTTTCACCCGATGACGACCGCAGCATGTATCCGCTGTATGAAGCCATATCCCTGAGCGGCCTCAAGGTCATGTTCCATGTCGGCGGTGAGCCGCTCCCGGGCCCGAACGACCGCTCAAAACCGCACATGATCGCCGCGGTTGCCCGTGATTTCCCGCACCTGACCATTATCGCAGCCCATCTCGGCGGCCTGAATATGTGGGATGATGTTCTGGCCCACCTGGCCGGGCTGCCGAACGTCTACATGGAATCCTCTTTGAGTTACGGATATATCAAACCGAAACTCGCCGAAAAAATTATCCGAACACACGGTCACAAAAAAATATTTTTCGGCAGCGACTACCCGTTCGGCGACATGGCCTGCTCACTGAGCGCTGCCCGCACGGTCGGCTTTCTGACCCCGGATGAGCGCGCCGACATTCTCGGCCGCAATGCTGCGCGGTTTTTCGCCTAAACCCGTTCGTGTTAATGCTGCTTTCCCGTTCGTGGTGAGCCTGTCGAACCATGAACGGACCACCCGTTCTACCCTTCGACCAGCTCAGGGTGAACGGATATTGTGCGGGCTATAAAATTTCCCTGTCGGTCATGCGATTGCTTATCAATTTCTGCTTTATTTTGATGCTGTTACATGCTATGTACTATGCGAAAGAAACCTGCAACTGTGTGCTGTTTTTTTCAAAATGCTGCCTGCAGACAATCACCGTATAGCAACAATCACTGACGCTACCCACACACAAACGCCCACAAGGAGACAGACCATGAAAACACGTTCAGAGAAAATACGACTGCCTCTCACCAGCCTTATACTCATGGCCGGGCTGTTGTTCGCCGTAACGGGCGCCGATGCTCAAGAAACGGCACCCCCCTTCTTTCCCTCCCAGGTGCGCACCGAATCCGGACAGCCGATACAGCATCAGACATATGAGTCTCCGGCTGTCTGCGCCGGCTGTCATACGGGTATTCACAAGCAATGGAAAGGTTCCATGCATGCAGCCGCCTTCATCGACCCCGTTTTCCAGGCCCTGTGGAAAATCGGCGAGATAGAAACCGATGGATTAACCCGCAACCTGTGCGGCGGTTGCCACGGTGCTGTCGGGGTTATGTCAAACGAACTTACCTTCAAGGACGGCGAGTTTCAGGCGCCGGCCATTGCCAAGGAAGGCGTTCACTGCGATCTGTGCCATACCATTACCGCCAGTTCGTTTGCCGATACCCCCAACTATGAACCCGGCAATGCCTCATTTGTCGCCTCCCCGGGCAGCGTAAAGCGAGGCCCGCGGGGTGACAGTGAATCCCCCTATCACGACACTGCATTTTCAGAACTGCATACATCCTCGCTCTTCTGCGCAAACTGCCATCAGGTATTCCATCCGGTCAACAACTTTCATATTGAGCGCACCTATGACGAATGGAAGTATTCCATCTATGCACAGAACGATATCCAATGCCAGGACTGCCATATGATGCCGGTCGACATAGCCGCTGAAACCGCCCGCACCCTGAAAAAACAGAACAACCCGGGTAAATCGGCTGTTATGGGCCCTCAGCGCGACACCATAAGGACGCATGAATTTGTCGGCGCAAACTTTACCGTGCCGGAACTGCTCGGCAACAAAAAGCATGCCGAGCTTGCCCGCCAGCGCCTCAAAAGCGCAGCCGAGATCGGCATTGATGCCCCCCAAAGCGTTACACCCGGCAGCATGGGCAAACTCTCCGTCAAGGTTACCAATGTCGGCGCCGGGCACAATCTTCCGACCAGTCTGACGGAA
>VGSH01000038.1 GCA_016875025.1 Deltaproteobacteria bacterium | reverse complement strand
TGAGCGGTTCACCGAATCAGGAGGTTTTCTTATATTCCCGCAAATGTCAAACTCTGTGAGTCCCCCGGCAAAGCCGGGGGTTTACCTGTGATTATTATTGCCGGCTCAGCGCCGGTTGTGTGTCATCAGAATTTCAAGAATCGCCTTTTGCACATGCAGGCGGTTTTCAGCCTGGTCGAAAACAGCTGAATTGGGCCCGTCCATGACAGCATCGGTGATCTCCTCGCCGCGGTGCGCGGGCAGGCAGTGCATGACGATCACGTCCTTTTTCGAAGCGGAGAGGAGCCGCTCATTGACCTGGTAGCTGCTGAATGACTTGATTCGCTCGCGGTACTGTTTCTCCTGACCCATGCTGACCCAGGTATCGGTACTGATGACATCGGCATCGCGCACGGCCTCGAACGGATCGCTGATCACGCTGATAGTCGAGGCGGCCTCGCTGCGGGCGCGATCGAGCACACCCCGGTCAGGCTCATGCCCGGCCGGGCAGGCAAGAATGAGGTCAAAGGACAAACGCAGGGCCGCGTTGATCCAGGAATGGGCGATATTGTTGCCGTCGCCGATATAGACCGCCTTCATGCCGCGTACCGAGCCGCGCCGCTCGATCACGGTGAGCAGGTCGGCCAGGATCTGGCAGGGATGGTACATGTCGGTCAGACCGTTGATCACCGGAACGTCCGCATCGCGGGCAAGGTCTTCGACCGTGCTCTGCGCGAACGTCCTGATCATGATGGCGTCGAGATAGCGCGAGAGCACCTTGGCGGTATCATAGATGGATTCGCCCCGGCCCAGCTGCGTATCGGTCCAGCGCAAATACATCGCATGGCCGCCCAGCTGGAACATGCCTGCCTCAAAGGAGACCCGCGTGCGCGTGGAGGGTTTCTCGAATATCATGCCTAGGGTCTTGCCGCGCAGCGGATGATAGAGCTCGCCGCGTTTATGGCGCGCTTTCAAATCAGCTGCCCGGTCGAAAATCAGATCAAAATCAGCATCCGTCAAATCATAGAGGCATAAAAGATCTTTTTGCATGGTTTTTCCTCAACTTTTCTGCGATGACTGTTGCGGGGCCTTCACTCCTGCTGCCCCAGCGCCGCTTCCAGTATCGTACAGCACTCATCGATCTGATCGCGCGTGATGATCAGCGGCGGCAAAAAACGGATCGTGCGCTCGGCCGTGCAGTTGAGAATCAACCCGGCCTCAAGGCAGCGCTCGACAACCGGTCTGCCGCTGCCAGTGAGCTCCATGCCCAGTATAAGGCCTTTGCCGCGCACGCACACAACAGTTTCCGGATGGCGGGTTTTCAGCCCATCGAGCTTGTCCCGCAGATAGATGCCCATTGCCCGGCAGTTCTCAAGCACGCCGCCGTCCAGCAGCTCGCGCATCACCGCGCACCCGGCCGCGGTAACGACCGGATTGCCGCCGAAGGTTGATGCGTGGCTGCCCGGCGTGAAAAGACCGGCAACGCGCTGCGAAGCAAGCATGGCCCCGAGCGGCAGCCCGCCGCCAAGAGCTTTGGCAAGCGTCATAATGTCGGGCGTGACGCCGAAATGCTCATGGGCGAACAGTTTTCCGGTGCGGCCCATACCGACCTGTACCTCATCGAAAATCAGCAGCAGGCCCTCTGTGTCGCACAGCCCGCGCACGCGCTTCAAATACTCCGCATCAGGAACATTTACGCCGCCTTCTCCCTGGATGGGCTCAAGCATGACCGCGCAGGTGCGCGCGTTGACCGAGGCCTGCAGGGCTTCGAAATCATTGAAGGGCACATACACAAAACCCGGCATCAGGGGCGCGAATCCCTCCTGCACCTTGGCCTGAGCGGTCGCGGCCAGCGTGGCAAACGTGCGGCCGTGAAACGAGGCCTGCATGGTGATAACCTCGCTGCGGGGCCCGCTGTCAGCGGCATTGCCCCAGCGGCGCGCCAGCTTCAGCGCGGCCTCGTTGGCCTCGGCTCCGCTGTTGCAGAAAAACACCCGGTCGGCGAATGAGTGCCGCGTGAGCTGCTCGGCCAGCTCGGCCTGCGGCGCGGTATAAAAAAAGTTGGAGACATGCACCAGCCGCTCCAGCTGGTCTGTCGCGGCCCGGACCACGGCCGGGTGGCAGTGGCCCAGATTGCACACGGCTATGCCGGACAGAAAGTCGAGATAGCGCCTGCCGCCCTCGTCCCACAGCCAGGCTCCCTCGCCGCGCACGAACGCAATCGGAAAGCGGCCGTAGGTTTTGAAGATATGGGCCTCGGTTTTTGCAATACTCTCACTCATTACAGCGCAACCTCGTCACTAACAGGGGCATGCATGATCTGGGTTCCGATACCGACATCGGTAAAAATCTCAAGCAGCACGGCATGCTCGAGCCGCCCGTCGATGATATGGGCCTTGCTCACGCCCCGCTCAAGCGCACGGCAGCAGCACTGCACCTTGGGTATCATGCCGCCGGCGATTTCGCCCGAGGCGATCATCTGCCGCACATCGGGCCCGGTCAGGCTTGAGCGCAGCTCACCGACGCCGTCCTTGACACCCTCAACATCAGTCAGCAGGATCAGCTTCTCGGCCTTCAGGGCCGCGGCGATCTCACCGGCAGCGGTGTCGGCGTTGATATTGTATGTTTCGCCGTCTTCACCGGCGCCCAGAGGAGCAATCACCGGAATAAAATGATTGGCGTCAAGCGTGGTGATAACGCCGGGGTTAATCGAGACGACCTCGCCGACCTGACCGATATCGATCAGTTTGCCGGGGTCGTTGCGGTCGGCCGCATGCTTTTTGCGCGCGACGATCAGGCTGGCGTCCTTGCCGCTGATGCCGACCGCCCGGCCGCCGTTGGCGTTGATCTGGCTGACAATCTCCTTGTTGATTGTGCCGACCAGCACCATCTCAACGACCTCGATTGTGGCAGCGTCGGTGACCCGCAGCCCGTCGACAAACTCGGAGACAACCCCGAGCCGCTCCAGCATGGCGCCTATCTGCGGGCCGCCGCCGTGCACGATCACCGGCCGGATGCCGACCAGTGAGAGCATGATCACGTCCCGCGCGAAACTCGCGCTCAAGGCCGCATCGACCATCGCATGGCCGCCGAACTTGATGACAAAGGTCTTGTTGGCGAATGTCCTGATATAGGGCAGCGCCTCCATCAGGGTTTTGGCTTTGGCAATTGCTTTCTGCATAGACAGCATCCCCGTACAAACTTCAATTGTATACGCGGCATCCCGCGCCACGGACCGCCCTGAAAAACAACAACGTCTCGCATATCCAGGCTTTTCAAAAACGCACAGATGCAAGGCGCACGACATTGTGAGGAATGAGGCGTACTTTTCGTACGCCGCAGTGACGAACAATAAGCGCAACGCCGCAGATGGGCGTTTTTCAACAGCCTAAAGAATATACCGGCTCAGGTCCTCATCCTTCACCAGCTCGTCCAGCCGGGCGGAAACACAGGCCGCGTCGATCACAACCTTTTCACCGACCATTTCCGGGGCTGCAAATGAAATCTCCTCCAGCAGCTTTTCCATGATGGTGTGCAAACGGCGCGCGCCGATGTTTTCGGTCTTCTCATTGACCAGTGTGGCGACCGCCGCGATTTTTTCAATGGCGTCATCGGTAAACACAAGGCTGAGCTGCTCGGTTTCCATCAGGGCGACATACTGCTTGATAAGCGCGTTCTGCGGCTCGGTCAGGATGCGGATGAAATCATCGCGGCTGAGCGAGTCGAGCTCGACCCGGATCGGAAAGCGGCCCTGCAGCTCGGGAATCAGGTCCGAGGGCTTGGAAACATAAAAAGCCCCTGAAGCGATGAACAGGATGTGATCGGTCCTGACCATGCCGTACTTGGTGGTAACGGTCGAGCCCTCGACAATAGGCAGCAGATCGCGCTGAACGCCCTCGCGCGAGACATCGGGCCCAAGGCCCTGATCGCGGCTGGCTATTTTATCGATTTCATCAAGGAAAATAATACCGGACTGCTCCACCCGCTGCAGCGCAAGGCGGGTCACGCTGTCCATGTCGATCAGGCGCTGCACCTCCTCCTTGGCGATCAGCTCGCGCGCCTCGGGAATTTTAACCGTGCGCTTCTTGGTCTTTTTAGGGAACATGCCGCCGAACATGTCCTTGAGATTGATGTCCATCTCCTCGATGCCGGCGGCGGAAAAAATCTCGACCACCGGGGTGTTCTGCTGAGTTGTCTCGATCTCCACGTCACGCCCGTCAAGCTTACCGGCCCTGAGCAGCTTGCGCAGTTTCTCACGCGTTGGCACGCGCTCAACTGCGGGGACCGGCGCTGAGCCGGCAACGGGAAATTGCGCATCGGCATCCGCTGCTGCGGCCTGCGCCGGCCGGGCCGGAACCGGCGGCAGCAGCAGGTCAAGCAGCTTTTCCTCGGCCAGTTCTTCAGCCCGGGCCTGCATGCGCTCGGTTTCCTCGGCCTTTACCTGTGTTACCGCAAGCTCGGTCAGATCGCGGATCATCGACTCGACATCCCGGCCGACATAGCCAACTTCCGTGAACTTCGAGGCCTCGACCTTTAAAAAGGGTGACTGCGCCAGCTTTGCGAGCCGGCGCGCGATCTCGGTTTTACCCACACCGGTCGGGCCGATCATGATGATGTTTTTCGGCGTAATCTCATCGCGCAGCTCTTCTGCGACCTGCTGGCGCCGCCAGCGGTTGCGCAGCGCCACAGCGACCGCCCGCTTGGCCATGGCCTGACCGATGATGAACTTGTCAAGCTCGGCAACTGTTTCACGTGGATTTAAAATCTTCATTCCTGCGGGCCGATCTCATCGAGTGTTATCTGCGTATTGGTGTAAATACATATTTCCGCCGCCAGCGCAAGAGCCGTCTCAACGATTTCACGCGCTGCACGATCGGTGTGCCGCACAAGCGCCCGGGCAGCGGCCAGCGCAAACGGGCCGCCGGACCCGATGGCCGTTACGTCATCATCGGGCTCGATTACATCGCCGTTACCGGAGATAATAAACAGGTGATCGGTGTCGGCAACGATCAAGAGCGCCTCCAGCCGGCGCAAAATCTTGTCGGAGCGCCAGTCCTTGGCCAGTTCAACAGCCGAGCGGGTCATGTTGCCGTTATACTGTTCAAGCTTGCGCTCGAAGCGCTCAAACAGGGTAAAGGCATCCGCGGTGGCGCCGGCAAATCCGGCCAGAACCCTGTCCTGATACAGGCGCCGAATTTTACGCGCCCCGTGTTTGACAACGGTTGCGCCCATAGTGACCTGGCCGTCGCCGCCAAGGCACACGCGCCCTGCCCTGCGAACCGCAACAATGGTTGTGCCATGCATGGCCGTCATAGGTGTCTCCATTACAAACCCTCCGGAACGATTTTGCTGCGCGGATGGGCCCGGTCATAGACCTGCATTAACGCATCAACATGCAGGTGCGTGTATTTCTGGGTTGTTGCCAGGCTGGCATGCCCCAGCAGTTCCTGAATGCCGCGCATATCGGCTCCCGCGTTCAAAAGATGCGTGGCAAAACTGTGCCGGATGGCGTGCGGACTGATCTTATGCGTTATGCCGCAGCGCTCGATCCAGCCGTCAAGCAGACGCGCAACGCTGCGGCCCGACAGGCGGCCGCCGCGATTGTTTAAAAACACCGGCGCCCGGTTCACCGGCTGATGCCGGCCGGCCAGGTCCTGCGACCGTGCGCAATAATCGGCCACGACGGCTGCGGCCTTGCGGCCCATGGGCACAACGCGCTCTTTGCGGCCCTTGCCTCTGATCAGCACTGTGCCAGAGCGCTGATCGATATCGCAGCGGTTAAGCCCGACCAGTTCGCTCAGCCGAATGCCAGTAGAATACAGGAGCTCCAGCACGGCTCGGTCACGCGCCTGCAAAAGCGTATCGGCCGGCACCGAATCCAGCAGTGCAAACATTTCATCAACCGTCAGGTGGCGGGGCAGCGTGCTGTCACGCTTGGGCGCCTTGAGCGTTTCAGCGGGATTAGCGGCTGCAAGGCCTTCGCGCACCAGAAACGAAAAAAACGTTTTCAGACAGGAGAGCTTGCGTGCCTGGGTCGACTTCCTGTTGCGCCGGGCACAGTCCGCCAGATAAGCCCGCACTGCAAGGCCGTCGATATCAGTGATGTGCTCGAACGAACCGATACGCGTGACGCGGAGAAAGTCGCAAAAATCGGCAAGATCCCGCAGATAACTCCGGCACGTACAGTCGGATGCGTTTCTTTCGATGCGCAGGTATTTCTCAAATGTGCGAATCTGGGCTGCAAACATACCCGGCCTGCAAAACCATACAGGCGGATACATACCCGCCTGAAAAAAATAAAAGCATATCGGCTTTTCAGCAAAGAAGCAATCGAAAAATACATTTTCCCGCTTGCTAAAACAGTCAAAATTGGGTATTACTGTAGCCCGAAATGTGCTTCTGCGGGGGCACAGAACCCCTCTACGTTTATTCGCCGCGCAGGCAGAAAGGCATACAGGCATGAGTGACCCCGGCAGGCATATCTGTATCTATCCGGGCACCTTTGACCCCCTGACCAACGGCCACCTTGACCTGATAGAGCGCGCCCTGCACATTTTCGACCGGGTGATCGTGGCAATCGCCGTCAATCCCGACAAAAAACCGCTGTTTACCGTGGCAGAACGACTGGATATGATTCGCGCAGCGGTCGGCGACAACCCGCGCGTTACCACCGACTCTTTTGAGGGTTTGCTGGTCGACTACGCCCGAGCGCAAGGCGTACACACGGTGCTGCGCGGCATGCGCGCCGTGTCAGACTTTGAATATGAATATGAAATGACCTTCATGAACCGCAAGCTTGACCGTGAAATTGACACCATCTTCATGCTCACGGGCCTGCGCTGGCTGTTTGTGCACTCAAAGACAATAAAAGCGGCGGTAAAGGCCGGTGCCGATGTGACCGGCATGGTGCCTGACATCGTCGCCCGCAAGCTGAGAGAAAAACTTCGCTGATGCGCCCTCACCACGTCTCCGGGCATGCCCTGAGCGCATTACCAACCGCCACACAGGAGAACAACGATGAAACTTGCCAACCGAATGGAGCATATCAAACCGTCGCCGACACTGGCCGTTTCCGCCAAAGCGGCCGCCATGAAAGCCCAGGGCATTGACGTCATCGGCTTCGGCGCCGGCGAGCCGGACTTTGATACGCCCGGCCACATCAAGCAGGCCGCTATAGCAGCGCTTGAGGCCGGTTTCACCAAATACACACCCGTAGGCGGAACCGACGATCTCAAGCAGGCCGTCGCGGCAAAGCTCAAGCGCGACAACAACCTGGAGTACGCCAAAAACGAGCTGCTGATTTCATGCGGCGCCAAACACAGCCTGTATAATGCGTTCCAGGCCCTGCTGGATGAGGGCGATGAAATCATCATACCGGCGCCCTACTGGGTTTCATATCCCGACATGGCCTATCTGGCAGGCGCTGTGCCGGTCATCATCACTACGGATGAGCGCTCCGGGTTCAAGGTAACACCCGAACAGGTGCGCGCGGCACTGACCCCCCGGACACGGGCCTTTGTACTCAACTCGCCCTCCAACCCCACGGGCGCGGCCTACAGCCCCGGCGAGCTCCGGGCTCTGGCCGATGTTTTACTCGGCACCGGTGTTCTGGTGATCAGCGATGAAATCTATGAAAGCCTGACCTATGACGGATTCACCTCCACCAGCATTGTCACGGTTGAACCGCGGCTGAAAGAGCAGGCGCTCGTGGTCAACGGCGTGTCCAAGACCTATTCCATGACCGGCTGGCGCATCGGCTATGCCGCCGGCCCGGCCGGCCTGATCAGCGCCATGTGCGACATTCAGAGCCAGAGCACTTCCAACCCGACCTCGATCGCCCAGAAGGCCTGCGTTGCAGCCCTGAACGGACCGCAGGACTGCATCCAGGAAATGCTGCAGGCCTTCGACAAGCGCCGCCGCTATATGGTGGAGCGCCTGAACGCCATCGAGGGCTTCTCGTGCTTCATGCCCAACGGAGCATTCTACACATTCCCGACCGTCTCGGGCATTTTCGGCAGAAAATCAGGCGCAACCGTCATTGGCGGCTCGGATGCCCTGGCAACGGCGCTGCTGGAAACAGCCCGCGTTGCCGTTGTGGCCGGATCGGCATTCGGCGCTGATGCCAGCATCCGCCTGTCGTATGCAACATCATTTGAAACAATCGAAAAAGGCCTTGACCGCATTGAGGCGTTCGTCAAAACGCTGCTCTAACAGGGTGTTGAAAAAGTCTCTTTAAACAGGCTGTTCAAAAACGGTCAGATGCAAGGCGTGCGAAATCATGAGGAATGGGGCGTACTTTGCGGTACGCCGCAGTGACGAATGATGAGCACAACGCAACAGATGGGCTTTTTTCAACAGCCTGCTAAACTATATACACATACCGATACACGGGCTGGAATCGCCACTTTCACAGGAGCACCACTGAGCATGCTTCACATCATCGAGCAGTTAACTACCCCGCTGGCCGTAACGTCCACCGAACTCGGCAGCAATCTGGGCGGCGATATCTGGGTACTGTTTCTGTACGCCGGCCCCATGGTCAAGGGGGTTATTCTGCTGCTGCTGGCCCTGTCGGTTATCTGCTGGGGAATCTCCCTGTTTAAATTCCTGATGCTGCGCTCGGCCCTGAATGAATCCGAAACGTTTCTGGACATATTCTGGAACAATCAAAGCCTGAGCCGCACCTACACGGACGCCAAGCCGCTGGAGCACAGCCCGCTGGCAGAGATCTTCCGCTCGGGCTATCTTGAACTGCAGCAGATGCAGCAAAAAAGCGGCGGGCCTTCCGGACAGCCGAAAACAGCCGATTCTGCATCCGATTCACCGCTGGGCCTCTACGGCATCGGCGCAATCAAACGTGCCCTTGATCAGGCGGCCACCGCCGAGCTGACCCGGCTTGAAAAAAACCTCGGATTTCTGGCGACAACCGGCAGCATTGCACCGTTTATCGGGCTGTTCGGCACGGTCTGGGGCATCATGAATTCGTTCCGCGACATCGGACGCCAGGGCTCGGCCAACCTGGCCACGGTCGCGCCCGGCATTGCCGAAGCGCTGATCGCAACCGCTTTCGGCCTGCTGGCCGCGATTCCGGCGGTTGTGCTGTACAATTACTTTCTGGGCCGCATTAAAATGATGACCGCGGAAATGGACAATTTCGCATCCGAACTGCTGAACATTATCGAGCGCTATCTTGAATCGCGCAAAAAGGCGGGCTGAGTCATGGGTATGAGCATGCCGGGCAACGGGCGGCAGCAGCGGCTGATGTCGGAAATCAACGTCACGCCATTCGTGGATGTCATGCTTGTGCTGCTGATCATTTTCATGGTGGCTGCGCCGCTGGTGCAGCACGGTGTTGACGTTGATCTGCCGCAGGCGCGCACAGCCCATATCGCGGCCCAGGAGGAGACGCTCACGATCTCCCTTACCGGTGACAAAAAAATATTCATCAACAAAATGGAGGTCGACATCAACGACCTGCGCGAGCGCCTGGTGCGTATTTTTCAGCAGCGCAGCGATAACGGTTTGTTTTTCAAGGCAGATCGCGATCTGCCCTACGGCTTTGTCGCCCAGGTTATTGCTGAAATCAAGCTTGCGGGCGTTGAAAAACTGGGGATCATCACGACCCCGATTGAAAAGAAATGACCGCCTATCCCTCAATCCTGAAAGCCGCCCATATTGAACGGGGCATGCGCTGGACCATCTTCGTCTCCCTGTGTCTGCACGTGTGCCTGATTGCGGTAATCCTGGGGAAACCGCCCGACCGGGGCACAACCATCTATTTCAACCCGGCCTACACCGTTGACCTGATCGGAACGGGCGGAGCGCCCGGATTACCCGGAGAACCGGGCGGGGGCGAACAGACAGGCGAAAGCGCGGCCCCTGCTTCAAGCGGCGCTCCCACCGGCCGGGCCGAGCCCCTGTGGAAAGGGCCCACCGGGCTAACATCTCAGATCAAAACCCTTGAAGATCGCACGCATACAATTGCGGAGCCCGATACAGGCCCGAAGCCCGAAACACCTGCCCCCGCTCCGGGAGGGTTCAGTAAGCCGTCAGAGGCTGGAACCGCAACAGGCCCAGGAACGCCGGCGGGCTCCGGGACACAGACAGGCGCAGGCCGCCCCGCCGGAGCCGGCACCGGTGGCGGCGGAGGGGGCGGAGTCGGCGGCACCGGCTACGGCCTGACACCCGAACAGGCGCGTTTCGGCCGCTATTACATGACGGTGTTTAATAAAATCCAGTCCGCCTGGGTTCTGCCGAACTATTATGAACAGTCAAGTCTGATGGCGATTGTTGAAATCACCGTGCGAGCGGATGGGCGCATCGTGAATATACAGTTCGAAAAAAAATCAGGCAACGCGGAATTCGACCGGTCCGTCATGCGGGCAATTCAAAAAGCCAATCCCCTGCCCCCGCTGCCGCCCGGCATCAAAGAGCCGGTGCTGACCCTTGGCATCCGATTCCAGTAACACCGTCTTTTTACATTAATTTTACTTCATTTCCACCCGGACTTCTGCTATATATATTCGATTATATTTTCTACGGTATCGCAACAACCCTATGCACACGCCCTTACCTCAACGCAGAGTACTCCGCATGCATATGCGCTGTGCTGCAGTATTTATTACCGCCTGCCTGATCGTCAGCCACCCTGGCACTTCCGCCTGCGCGAAGGTATACATCGACATCAACGCGCCGTCAGCCACGCGCGTGCCGATCATTATCCCCCCGTTTCAAAATACCGGATCCGAGCCGGACACCCACAAGCTCTCAACCGGCATGGCATCCATTATCAGCGCTGATCTCGAATTCTCAGGTCTGTTTCAAATCATCGACCCGAAACTTTTAAACGAAGCGCACCTGCGCGGAGTAACCCGCAATGAGATCAACTGGGACAGCCTGTCGGTCGTCGGCGCTGAAGCAATCGTTACCGGCGTGTTCGCAATCAGCGGCAACCGGATCAATATTGAGATGCGCCTGTTCGACGCGGTGCAGGGCCGCTTCATCATGGGCAAAAAGTACAGCGGGACCGTACCGGAATACCGCCGTATCTCCCATCGGTTTGCCAATGAAGTATTCAAGGAGCTCACCGGCGCGCCCGGAATGTTTGAAACCGGCATCGTATTCGTCATGCAAACCGGCGGGAACAAGGAGCTTTATTACTGCGATTACGACGGCGGCAATCAGCGCAGGCTGACCACGCTCAACTCGCTTGCCCTGTCGCCCTGCGTTTCTCCGGACGGCTCACGTGTGGCCTTTACCTCCTACCGGGACGGCAATCCCGATCTCTATGTCATGAACCTGGCAGGGGGGAGGATTGAGAAAATATCCAGCAAAAAAGGCATCAACATTTCTCCCGACTTCTCACCTGACGGCGGAAAAATTGCATTGACTTTAAGCCCGAAAGACGGTAATTCAGAGATCTTTGCGCTTGATGTTCAACGCCGCACACTTGAAAGGATAACAGACCACCGGGCAACGGATGTATCTCCGTCATGGTCTCCGGACGGCAGACAGATGGCGTTCGTTTCAAGCCGCTCCGGCAACCCGCAGATATTTATTAACACGCTCGCAGACAGATCGGTTCGCCGGGTCACCTTCGGCAGGGGCAACTACAACACATCCCCGGCTTGGTCGCCCCGCGGAGACCGTATCGCCTATGCGGGCCTGATAGACGGCAGATTCAACATCCACACGATCGCCCCGGACGGATCCCGGTACCGGCAGCTCACCGCCGGCCAGGGTAACAATGAGGACCCAAGCTGGTCACCGGACGGACGATACATTACCTTCAGCTCAAACCGGACCGGCCGCAAGGAAATATACATCATGCGGGCCGACGGAACCGGACAGAAAAAAATAACAGTTGGGAGCGGCGATAAAACCGATCCGGCATGGGCCCCGCTCCCGGGGAATTAATGAATAACTTTTTTACACAAGGAGGAAACACCATGCAGCAAACGGCAAAAACCCTGATGGTATGTCTGTTCATCGCGGCCCTGATGGGCTCAGTGGCCTGCTCCAAAAAGAATCCGCCTCCGGCAGCCTATGACACCAATGCCGGCCAGGAAATGGAAGAGGCCGATCTGGGCGCTGGTGAATTCAGATCACCTGCTGAGATTGATCCCGCGCTGGCCGCCATTTTCCAGAACATCCTTTTCGGTTTCGACCAGTACTCCCTGACACCGCAGGCCCGCGCCATTCTTGACGGTATTGGCGCCTGGATGAAAAACAACCCGGCCAAGCTTGTGCTGATTGAAGGCCATACCGATGAGCGCGGCACCTATGAGTACAACCTTGCACTCGGCGACCGCCGCGCCAACAGCGCCAAGACCTATTTGACGCAGCTTGGCATTGACGCCGCCCGTATCTACACAATCAGCTACGGTGAAGAGCGCCCCGTTGCCATGGGCAGCAATGAAGCCGCCTGGGCCAAAAACCGCAGAGGCGAATTCAAGATCAAGTAATACTGCTTAACAGGAAAAAACACGCGGTCTCTCAGGGCTGTACACACCTGGCCCTGAGAGATTTTTTCACACCCCACCCATGCGGCGGACTGCGCCTATGCCTACCACATCACCGCTCATACGAACAGCCCTGCTGCTGCTGTGCATCGCCTGCAGCGCATGTGTAAATCTGCAGCATCAGCTCGACCGGCACGAGAGGGATCTGGCGCAGCTGCGCGCGGACATGGCCCGTCTTCAGGGAGCCACACACAGCGAAATTGAACAGGTTCGCAGCGACATGCAGACACTCAGCGGATCGATTGAAGAAACTATCGTAGTTCAGCGTCGGGAGATACAGTCGCTGCAGAAACGCCTCGACAGAATGAGCGTTGCAGCCCAGCCGGCACCATCCGCGATCGAACCGTCGGAACCGGCAGCTGTTGCCGCCCCGCAGGATACTCCTGCAGTCGACACGGAGCAGACACTCTACGACCGGGCTCTTCAGCTCTACTACGCCCGTGAATATGAGCAGTCCCGCGCCTCGTTTCAGGCCTTTGCGGGCCAGTACCCCACCAGCCACCTGACACAGAATGCGCTGTTCTGGGTCGGCATGTGCCTGTATCAGCAGAAAAAATACCAGAATTCCATTGCCGCATTCGAGGATCTGATCAAAAAATTTCCGCAGAGCACCAAGGTACCCGAATCATATTACTGGCAGGCCCTGGCATTTATCGAGCTCAAGGAAACGCTCACCGCCGAGATACTGCTTGAGACCCTCATGCAGACCTATCCCACATCGGAATCAGCCCAGAAGGCCCAGACGAAATACCAGGAAATCAAATCCGGAAACACCCGCTGAACCATCCCTTTTTGAAGCACTCAGCGCGTTTGTGGACAGTACGTACGGCGCATCCGAGTATATGCGCAGCGTCACGCTGGTAACAGCTGCACGCCCCGTGGCTGCACCATAAACATGCATGTGCGGACTGCCGGACATTGTCACTGCCGCAGACAGTCCGCAACCTGAAAACCACTGCAGGTTCGACGGCAAGTACCGGGCGCACATGCGGCCTTATTCACAATGGCGGCTGCGTGCGTCGCGGGCCGAAACGCTTCCCAATTCGACGGCCCGCTCCCAGTCGCTGCAGGCCGCATCAGTATCGCCCAGCCATACCCGGACCGCGCCCCTGTTATAATAGAGCAGGGCACTGTCGGGACTGCGTTCAATTGCGGCGCAATAATCCTCATATGCGGCTGCGTAGTTTCGCAGCCGGGTGTGCGCAAAAGCCCGGTTGGCATAGGCCTGGACATGCGCGGGGTTAATCTCCAGGGCGGCGGTAAAATCTTCAACCGCTGCGGCATCATCCTTCTGCATGCTTTTGAGCGCTCCCCGGCTGTTATAGGCCTCTGCGTAGGCCGGATTATTATGCGCCATGCGAAAATCGGCAAACCCAGCTATGGCCCTGCCGTAATCGGCTATGGCGCCGGCTGCATCGCCCAGACTGCTCTTCGAGCGCGCCCGGCCGGCATAGGCCTCGGGAGAATCATGCGCAAGCTCTATGGCTTTTGTGAAATCCGTGACCGCGCCCTGATAGTCACCCTGCGTATGCTTTGCAGTACCGCGCGCCAGAAAATCCGTGGATCGTTCCTGCAAAAAATTAAACACAATCAGCGCGGTAATAACCGCCGCGATAAAAAATATCTTTTTCATGTCCGCCACGCACCATGGATGTTTTCAATACGGCTATTCCGATCAAAGTATAAACAAATCTCACAGACAGAGTCAACTCTGCTGCGCATCCACTGGCGTGTTGCGAGTGCTGTTGCGCGTGCTGTTGCGCGTGCTTGCAAAAACAACGGCATTCCTGTATGGTCATGCTGGCCCCTGCACACAGGCATGCGGCTTCGCGGCTGTAGTACCTGCTCAAGGATAGTGCTATGTCTTTATTCCTCAAACTGGCAGCCTATGCGTTCCTGGCCCTGATGGGTCTTTCGGCATGGAGGGCCGGCGTGGAAGGCTGGCGCTATTATTTCGGCATTTGTCTTTTCATTGTCTGCATCCTGCGCATCCTGATGATTCTGCGCAATCGCATGTCGGTGAAGAAAAACGCCCGCAGCGCCGCCGCATCTGCCGGACAACGTACGGACAATGCCGGCGATACATCCGCGCGGCCGCCTGCTGAATAATGACCTGCGGCATAAACGCCTGTCCGCTGTCTGAAGGATAGTGTAGTGTCCTAAGAATAACTTCAATAAATAAACTGTGCTTAATCAGGTGGAGATATGGTTTAACATTATTACCCAGAAGGCAATACCGTGGTACGTTCCGCGAGGTTAAAGCCCTGATAAGTAAAATTCAACTTTTCGTTGATCATTATAATAAAAATTCAAAACCCTTTATGTGGACTGCCACAGCCGATTCAATTCTGGCAAAGCTCAAAATACCTTGTCAAGGTATTGCTGGGACACTACACTAGCAGAGTGTTGAAAAATTCCTTTTACACAGGCTGTTCAAAAATGCGCAGATGCAAGGCGTGCGAAATCATGAGGAATGAGGCGTACTTTGCCGTACGCCGCAGTGACGAATGATGCGCACAACGCAGCAGATGGGCGTTTTTCAACAGCCTGCCAGAGGTTCTGACACAGCCATGCCCCGTGCCTTGAATTGCCTGACAGGCCCGCTTCTAACAGCGATTTTCATCGCCCTGATCACGCCCGCGCCGGCAGGCGCCTCCGATCACCTGACCTACTGCGCAGGCATGTATCACTGCCTTCAGGAGTGCCCCCCCGGCTGCAGCCCGGAGGACTGCATACCGCAGAAAGGCATCAACTACTCTGATACATACTGCTCAATTTTTAAGGAGCTGCAGGCGCGTGGCTTACAAAGCGCCACAGCGCCCGGCAGGCAAATTTACCGCCAGGCAGCAGGCCGGCACCGCGTGGAATACCGGATTGAGGGCACGCTGCCCATGCCGGCCGAAGTCATGCGCTACCTGATGAACAATCTGCCCTTTGCCACGCAGCTGATCAACGCCTATCAGGGAACCGATTTCAAGACAGCCTATCTTGACCGGAGCAAACGGCGCTTTACCGGCTCAGGCGAACGGCTGACCGGCACGTTTACGAAGGTGCTGCAGAATGCGCCGCAGACCCGCTCGCTCTACACCGGATCGGGTACCGTTGAAATCCTTGCATGGAACCTCAGGGGCACAACCGTGGTGCTCTTCGATTTTGATGAAACCGAGACGCGGCAATGCGCCTACCGCCTGCGCTGCATGGTATTTCCCGACAGCGCGATCGTGAAGTCGATTCTAAACTTCCGCCTGTTCCGCAACTCGATTATCGGCGTGCTTGAGCGAACGTGCCGCTCTGTTCAGGACTCGGCCATGGCCTTCCACCGCGGCGAGCGCGCCCCGGTTGAGAACTACCCCGGGTTTAAAAATGCGGAAGGACAGCGCCAGCTTGAAGCGTTCGAAGAGCTGCTCCAGCGCACCATGCAGGATGCCGAGACCGCTCCCGAGCCAGCAACGAAGACTCCGCAGGCACCTGCCGGCACGGCGCCAGAGAGCCCTCAATCATAGCGCACTTCTTTTAAAAACAGTCCGCGGGCCGGCGCTGTCGGCCCGGCATGCGAGCGGTCCCGCGCCAGCAGTATGTCCTGCATAGCGGCCGCACCCAGCTTGCCAAGACCTATTTCCACCAGCGTACCCACGATACCCCGGACCATGTGGCGCAGAAACGAGGTGGCCTGAATTTCAAAGAGCAGCAGAGGACCGACCCGTTTCAGCCGGACCCGTTTGACCTCCCGCACCATGCAGACACCTTCGCGCTCCCGCGCCTGAAATGAGCTGTAATCGTGCATGCCCACGAGCAGGGCGGCGGCAGTACGCATGGCCGCGACATCGAGCGGCTTTCTGACATGCCAGGCATAGCGGCGGTAAAACACGGAAGGAACCGCCTCGTTCAGGATAAAATACCAGTAGGTGCGCGCGGTTGCGTCAAAACGGGCATGAAAGTCCGGGTGAGCCTCGACGGCTTCACGAACCACCACGTCATCGGGCAGCAGCGAGTTCAGGCCCTTTTGCAGCTGCGCCATGTCAATGGCCGACGAGGTCTTGAAATGCGCAACCTGCCCGAGCGCATGCACGCCCGTGTCGGTGCGGCCTGAGCCGTGCAGAGTGACCGGATGATTGCACACGATACCCAGGGCCTCCTGCAGCACCTGCTGCACACTGCGATGCCGGGCCTGCATCTGCCATCCGAAGTAATCTGTTCCGTCGTATTGTATGGAAAGCTTCACCGTTCTCATTTTTGGCATTGACCCTCTGAAATAAAGTGTGTTACTGTACCACAATTATGCTGTGCAGGAGGATAAAATTACATGGAAAAGCTTAAAATCGGCATCCCCAAGGGCAGCCTCGAGAATGCCACCATCGACCTGTTCAAGCGCTCGGGCTGGATCATTCACACCAGCTCGCGCAGCTATTTCCCGCGCATCAATGACGATGAGCTGTCCTGTTCGCTGGTGCGCGCGCAGGAGATGCCCCGCTTCGTCGAAAATGGCACGCTTGATCTGGGTCTGACCGGCCGGGACTGGATTCTGGAAAATGAAGCTGATGTCGTTGTGGTGGATGATCTGGTCTATTCCAAGACGACCACGAAACCGGCCCGGTGGGTGCTGGTCGTCAAGGAGGGAGATCCCTACACGAACATCGAAGACCTGCAGGGTAAAAAAATCTACACCGAGCTGGTCAATTTCACCCGGCGCTATTTTGCCGAGCGCAATATCAGCGTTGAAGTCGCCTTCTCCTGGGGAGCGACCGAGGGAAAAGTCGTCGAGGGCCTGGCCGACGCGATTGTTGAAGTGACCGAAACCGGCAGCACTATCAAGGCGCACGGTCTCAAGATCATCGATACCCTGATGGAGACCAACACACAGCTGATCGCCAGCCGCGCGGCCTGGGGAAACCCCTGGAAAAAAGCCAAGATCGAGCAGATCGCACGCCTGCTTAAAGGCGCCCTGCGCGCCGACGGGATGGTGGCGCTTAAAATGAATGTCCCGCGTGAAAAAATCGACGATGTCATCGCCCAGCTGCCCAGCCTTACCGCGCCAACGGTCGCCAATCTCTACCAGAAAGACTGGCTCTCGGTTGAAACCGTTATTGCCGAGAGCGAAGTGCGCGAGCTGGTCGGGCGACTGCTCAGCAAGGGCGCTGAAGGCATTATCGAGTATTCGTTGAATAAAATCATTTAGCGCCGCACTTGTCGCGATGAACCGGGATACCGGCCTGCCATGTCTGAGCTTACCTGGGTTGAAATTTCACGCACGGCCCTGAGCAGCAACATCGCCCGCCTGCGCTCCCTGCTTGCGCAATCGACGTTGCTGTGCGCCTGTGTCAAAGCCAACGCCTACGGTCACGGCCTGTGTGAGGCAGGCCGCATCTTTTTCGACGCGGGCGCCGACTGGCTCAGCGTACACAGTATGCATGAGGCCCGTTGCCTGCGCAAATCAGGCCTTGCCTGCCCGATTTATATTCTCGGCCCGATCTCCCCGGACGACTACCCCGAAGCTCTGCAGCTTGACTGCCGCCTGGTTGTCTACAATGAAGATGATCTGCCGCCACTTGCTGCTGCCGCACGCGCATGCGGACGGCAGGCCCGGCTGCACGTCAAGGTCGAGACCGGCACCAACCGGCAGGGTGTCGGAGCCGGGCTGTTTGAATCGCTGTGTGCTGCGGTCACCGGCAGCCCGGACCTTATGCTCGAGGGACTCGCCACCCATTTTGCCAACATCGAAGACACCACAGACCACAGCTTTGCGCAGGCGCAGCTGCGCAGTTTCAACGAAGCAATCGCCATCCTCGCAGCCCGGGGCATCAGGGTGCCGATCGTTCACTGCGCTAATTCAGCCGCCACGATCCTCATGCCGGCAGCCCATTTCAGCATGGTGAGAACCGGCATCGCCGCCTACGGCATGTGGCCCTCGAATGAAACCTACGTGTCCTTCGTCAGGGAACGCATCAATGGTTTTACGCTTACACCCGCGCTCACCTGGAAGGCCCGCGTCGCTCAAGTAAAGGATGTTCCGCCCGGCGAATTCATCGGCTACGGATGCACCTTCAAAACCGGGCACCCGACGCGCCTGGCCGTTATCCCTGTGGGATATTATGACGGCTACGACCGCGGCATAGCCGGAGGGCACGTGCTGATCCGCGGGCAGCGGGCTCCCATACGCGGCCGTATCTGCATGAACCTGCTCATGGCGGAGGTAACCGACATCCGCGACGCATGCGTCGGCGACGAGGCAGTGCTTGTGGGCCGCGACGCTGATGAATGCATCACGGCCGAGCAGATCGCCCGCTGGGCATCCACCATCAACTACGAAGTAACCACCCGCATCAACGACCGTATTCCGCGTATCATTGTCGACTGATCCCGCTGCAGCTCGCATACCGCACCGAACGACAAAGCCGTGATTGAAGCGGCCTGCCTGACAACCTGCAATGGTGCAAAAACTTTGTGTTCACACGCTGGGCGAGCTGCCGCAAGGAACGCGCCATGATCAGCGGCACCACGCAATGCAACTGCAAGCAGGGCGGCAAGAACTACTATGCCTATGGTGTGCCGTCAATCGGCTGCAGCTTCGGCGGCAGTAACTTCAGAAACAGCCCGATCTGCAGCGAATACTGCGAATAACCACGCCAACCGTCTTCCAGGGGTGCTTCCCGACGGGAAGCGCCCCTTTCTTTGTCAATCCGCATACAAGCCATGTCTGTGTCTGTGGCACATGCGTATGTGGAGCGTTCCGATGAAAGACCGCACACCCGCTGCGCCAGCCTATTGACCGACCGTCCGCCATACGCTATATAAGAAGACACAGCTCCATACTTAATCAACCCTTGTACCCTGCCGCACAGGAACGTTGCGGGCTGCGCCTGCGGCACAACCGGGACAGCCGGCCACGGGCCGGGACTGCGCAGCCTTATCAGGGACTGGACCGTTCATACGACGCAGGATGCTTTACGCCGACGATCAATACAAAGGACAGGAGTGGCCATGAAGAAGAAACATGTATTCCGAAGCCTCTGCATACTGACCGCATGTATACTGCTGAAAATGCCCTATGCCCATTCAGCGCAATGGGAGATCATGGACTCCGGCACAACCCGGAACCTGCACGGAATAACCGGCTTTGACATCGATAACATCCATACGGTCGGTGCGAAAGGAACCATCCTGCACTATGACGGCAGCGCCTGGGCGCCCCAGGCTTCCGGAACCACATGGACACTGTATTCTGTCTGCGCCACAGGGCCGGACAACCTCTACGCGGCCGGCGACAACCGTGGAGTTCTCAGGAACGCTGGCAGCGGATGGTCAATCATCAGCAGTTCATGGTCCGAAAGCCCGCTGTATGCCTTCGGGGGACCGTGCGCGGCCTCCGGCGAGATGGTCGGTGTCGGTAAGACCAGGACGATACGCGGCGTGCGCTATAACACCGTCGCCGGCGCTGGCGGTTATTTCGCCAGTCGGGGCCATCTCCAGTTTTCAAACAACCTGCTGGGTCTTTTTACGACACCATCAGGGGATACCATCGTTACCGGCACCAGGGGCCTCATTGCGCACTACCGGGGACATGACTCCGGCATGAACGCCATGTATAACGTGCATGCTACGCCGACGAAACGCACTATCAGCGACGCCTGGGGCACTGATGTAAACAATCTGTTCGCGGTAGGACACGGCGGCACGATTCTGCGCAGGAGCGGCGGCGGCGCCTGGCTCGCCATGCAGAGCGGCACGACGGCAAACCTCAATGCCGTATGGGGCACGGCGCTCGACAATGTCTACGCTGTCGGCGCGAAAGGAACTGTCCTGCACTATGATGGCAGTTCCTGGCAGCAGATCGAGGTTCCGACCAGGCAGCAGCTCAATGACGTCTGGGGCATCTCGGCGAACGAGGTCTTTGCCGTCGGCAACAAAGGCGTCATCATTCGATCCATCGGACGCCAGCAGTGTTACTGCCCGGATGAAACGACCGGCCTTCAATTCCGCAATGCCGGCGACACCGGGTGGGACCCGTGCAGCTGCGCCTATTATTCCGTATGGTGTGATCCTTCCACGGACATATGCTGGCAGGACCCGCAGAAAGACTACCTGACCCAGGACTATAACGGCATCGTGTCCTACGATGCCGAGCGCTACTGCGACGAGCTTGTCGTTCTGGGCTATGATGACTGGCGCCTGCCCACTGTCGTCGAACTGCGCAGCCTGATCAGGGGCAACACCGAAACCGAATATCCCGACGGGCCCTGCCCCCTGTGGGACGGCAGTCCTTTTGCCGATGCCCAGGACAGCGCCTGCCTGGGGCGCGCCGACGGCGGCGGGCCCGGCGTGGAAGGCTGCTACTGGCCCGATATACTCCGCGGCTCATGCCACCGGCCCGACCCGGCGACCCATGGTATTCACCCGCTTGAATACTGGGCCGTCGGCGCGGCCGCGGACAGGCCCGAATGGATCGCATGCGTTCTTTTCGACAGCGGCGCCGTTACCTACAACCATATCAACAGCCTCGGTGAAGTGCGCTGCATCAGGGACACGGCAACCGTACCGGTTACCTGCGACGATCCGTCTACATGCACGCCGGGTGAAACACGCCAGTGTACTGCCTCCAACGGCAAAACCGGGGCGCAGGCCTGCGATGCCGAAGGTGACTGCTGGGGCCCGTGTGAAAGTACTTCGTTTACCGCCACCCCTGCCCCGGTCGATGTGTGCGACCAGTGCGACCGGGTAATCCTGACAATCCATGTTCCCGAAGAGCTGCCCGTCCAGCCAGGTCAACTCATGGCCTTCTGGTATACCTCCGTCGGATGGGACGGCATGCCGCTGGGTCCGCCTGACGGAGGCACCGAGGAAAATCTCGTTCTCAACCCCGACATATCGTTGGCCAAGCCGTATGTCATGACGCTGCCAGCCTGCACGTACTACCGCGAACACTGTCTGGCCGGCGACTACCAGATATTCATAGCGCTGCTTTCAAGCCCCGATTTTCCGCCGCTGCCGCAGGATGGCGACTACCTGTGGGGCCACTACGACCTGAGCGATGCGGGCCGCTTCACGCTGGGAGACGGCCCGCAACAGACCTGGTATCTTGACGTTACACTTGAAAAATGCGTTGACGGCTCATGCGATTATTAATTACTCAGTGCATGAGCGCCGGGGTGGCCTGACGCCTGCATAGCCCGAACCCATGAGCGTGTTCCGTGCGCGACATTGCGGCCCGGCGCGCCTGCACCGGCTTCAAACGGTTCACGGCACACACTATGTTTGTGCGAGACGGTCTCGGATATAGCGCTCTACCCTTTGGGCAGGCTGAAAAATTCCATAGTGGCCCTCACATAAAATATCGGCCTTCAACTCAATCAGTTTCAACATTGAGCGCCGCCAGTCGTCGATATTTGACCGAAATGCAGGCATAAATGGTCCATGAATGTCCTGACCGAACAGTATGCGCTGTCCGTCACGGTCAAAATACACCACCATGGAGCCCGGCGTATGCCCTGGTGTGTGAACGCAATGCAGTGTCTGAGATCCAAAGCACAGAATTTCGTCTGCGCCGGAGAGCCTGACATCCACCGGTGTGGGCGGAAATGTTGTTTTGTACCAGTTGGCGGCAGTCAGATACATGTCCCCCTGCTCAACGGCATCAGCGTCCAGTGCATGCATCACTATCCGGCAGCCGTAGCGGTCACGCAGCCAGGGGGCTGAGCCGATATGGTCGAGATGGCAATGGGTCAGAATCAGTGTGGATATGGCGCAGGGATTAAGTCCGAGGCCTGCGATATTCTCAACCAGCATCGATGCACCAGCCCCCGCCCCGGCATCGATCATAACAAGCTCTGTACCACAATCGATTATATATGCGGTCGCATCCTCTGACCGGGAAATATTTGGACCGCCGATCAGATACACTCCTGAGGCGATTGTTTCAGCTCTGCCCATGGTCTGCAACCGCACCTTCAAAAGGGTCCCAAAAAAAGGGGGCCCCGCTGAGGGCCCCCCTGGAGTTGCGCAAAAATTACCGAAACTACTTCTCTAATTCATGACCTGCAGTTCCGCGCGGCGGTTCATCATCCGGCCATCTTTGGTCGCGTTGTCGGCAACCGGGCTGGACTCGCCGGCACCCTTCGTCATAAGACGCGAACTGCTGATGCCCTTATCCACCAGATATGCCTGAACCGCTGCGGCCCGCCGCTCTGAAAGCTTCTGATTATAGTCCTCGGGGCCCATTGAACAGGTATGGCCGGTAATCATGACCTGTTTGCTGCCATGCTGCTTCAATACGCTTACCGCCGCATCAAGCACGGGATAGTATTCGGCCTTGATGACAGCCTTGTCGAAATCAAACTGAACGCCGTTCAGCACGATCTTTTCGACAACCGGAGCAGGCTTGGGTGCCGGTGCCGGCGGCTCAACCGGAGGAGCGGGCGCGGGCTCGTCCTTGCAGATGAGATAACCGGCAACACCGCCGACAATCGCGCCGATACCGCCGCCGACAATCGCGCCCTCGGTTCTCACATGAGCACCACTATTATTGTGCCCGATAGCACCGCCCACGGTCGCGCCCACCGCAGCGCCTGCAGCAGCGCCGACACTGGCGCATTTAGCACGATTGCTCATGCCTGCACAGCCCGCGGCCAGAAAAACAACAAGCACCAGCAGAACCATCCATTTTGTCCGCATCTTCCTTCTCCTTTCGATAGAGTTAATAAAATTGCTTCGTCAATAAAATCTGTGGGTTAATTCTGGCTCTGGCAAATCGCCAAGCACGTGATATAGGGCTATTTCTGTGCATTTTAGACTTTTAAACCCATAGGATTTTCTGATAG